>DHIZ01000230.1:7484-7727 GCA_002404055.1 Chloroflexi bacterium UBA4733 | reverse complement strand
CTGCCGTGGGGGAACCGATGCTGCGCGTGAGGGAACAGTTGCCTACGGGATGGTACGGTGGGACCGAAGCGTCGGCGAGACGGCGTGCCGCGGCGACGCCGGGAGTGCCGGGCGGGGCGGCGATCCAGTGTCCGCTGTCCCGCCCGGCAGCGCCAGTAGAGGGCGTAGGCGGTACTAGCGGCTACGCTGGAGGCCGCCGCAGGTTGCCACCCCTTGCCATACAGGATCCGGTCCCCCCCCGCC
>DHIZ01000230.1:0-7317 GCA_002404055.1 Chloroflexi bacterium UBA4733 | reverse complement strand
GGGGGGGGGGGGGAGGGCGCGCGGGGGGGGGGGGGCCTCCGTAGGCCGCCGCAGTCGCCGCCCTACGCTACACCACGCGCGGCGTTGGGCGGCTGAAGGATGCCCCGATCAGGGCAACCACCGCCAGGACGGCGAAGAGCACGGTGTGCTTGAGGTGATGCGGCGTAAACAGCGTTTCCCAATACACCGCCCAGAATACGGCAATCACCGCCGCGATCAGGCTCGCCACCACCATCCCGCTGCCTCGACGCATGCCCATCGCCATGCCTGCCAGCACTGGAACGATGGCAACGGTGACGAGGGATACGATCGTCATGACTATCTCACTGGTCGACAACTCAACACTCCTCGTTACGAGCGTGTACGGCCTAAACGCCATGCATCGCAATGAACACCAAACCGACGAGACCCAACAGGATACAATAGTACGCGAACGGGTCCAACCGACCAAACTGAAAGTACCGGGTGAGGAACCGCACGCTGATGTAGGCCGCCAGGGCCGCCAGAACCCCGCCGACCAGGGCCATGGCGAAGATATTGCCGCCGGCCGTAAAGAGGGAAGGGACCTCCAGTAACCCGGCCGCCGCGATGATCGGCGCAGCCAGCATGAAGGTGTAGTTGGCGGCGTCTTCGTGTCGCATGTTGATCAGCAACCCGGCGCACATGGTCGAACCGGAGCGCGAGATGCCTGGAATGAGGGCCAGCGACTGCGCACTGCCGACCAGAATCGCATCCCGCCAGGTCAGGTCGGCAATACCGCGCGTGCCGTCCGGCTCGTCGCTGCGTAGCTGCAGCCCCGAGTTCCCCTGCCGGCCGCGCAAACGCTCGCTCAACAGCATGATGCCCCCATTGACGATGAGGAAGACAGCGGCGACCAGTGGGGTGGCAAAGAGTTGCTTTAGTGGGTGCTCCAACACCGCCCCGATGATGCCGGTGGGGATTGTACCGAAGAAGAGCATCCAGGCCAGGTGTTCTTCCGGCGTGTGGGACAGGCGCCCTCGCACCGCGCTCACGGCGAAGGCGCGAATGACGCCAACCCAGCGATCGCGGTAGAACCAGACCAGCGCCGTTGCCGTACCCAGGTGGAGCAGCACGACAAAGGGCACGAAGGTGGGGGATTTCTGGACGTTACCCCAACCGAGCACTGCCGGTAACAGCACACTGTGCCCCAGGCTGCTCACCGGGAAGAGCTCTGTAAAGCCCTGCAACAACGCCAGGAAGATGGCCTGAGCCCATGTCAGCACGTTCGGTAGTTCGCCCTCATTGCGCGTCGTTGCCGGCGCTTAGCGTACCACCCTCAGCGAAAATCCGCGACCGGCCCCAGGCAGCCTACGCTGGCGGCGCCGTCCCCTTGACGAACTCAGCGGGCCAGTGGATAGTGCGCTCTTCGGCCGTGGTCCGGGCGCAGACCGCGGCGCCGCGCTGTTTGAGTTCCTCGACCAGCTCCTGCCGCGCCTGCCAGGGCAACAGCTCCAGTTCCCGCTGAAAGAAGCTCAAGCCCTGGATCAGGAAGGCGACGGATAGCTCGGGATCGTCCAGCACCCAATCCGCCGGAGACGGCTCGACCACCACGTCGCGTAGCCCGGCCGCCAGGAACCACTCGCGCAACTCGCCTGGGGCGGGGAGGTGGCCGGGCAACGGTTGGGGCGTCGTGGCATCGTGATGCTGTTTGGCCAGATCGAGCAGGGGTCGGAACCAGTCGACAAACCACGGCATGTCCAGGGCGAGGTGGCAGGGACCGCCCACAACCACCAGGCCACCCGGTCGCGTCACTCGCCGCAACTCCCGTAGCGCTATCGGCGCCTCAGTAAAGTGTAGGAAGGCGAGACCCACGGCCGCATCGAAGCTACCGTCCCCGAACACGGAGAGGTCTTCGGCACGCGCTCGCACGAAGCGAACATTCGTTGCCTGGTGTTGCTGGACCTTGACTTCGGCTCGCTCCAGCATCCCTGCGGCGGGATCAATGCCGACGATGCTCCCAATGGGTCCCACGGCTTGCCACAACCCACCTTCAAAGGTCTGGCTGGCCATGCCGCAGCCGGCCTCCAGCACGTGCATGCCTGGTCGGATGCCGGCGAAGGCGGTGAAGGCGCGGCGATAGTCACCGGCGGACGGGACGATCTTCGCCGCCTGCGCATCCCAGTCGGCAAAGCGGTTGAACTGGGAGAGGGTGATGAGCTGCAGCCGGCGCGCCAGGTAGCCGGAGGCCTCGAGCACCTGTCTCGCCTCCTGATACCGCCGCTCTCCTTCTGCCGTCTCGACCACCCAGCGCCGGCCGTGGCGCACTGCGAGCGCGTACATGCCCGTGGCGACGCCGACCAGTAGCTCGTCTTCCAGGCTGTAGCGCACCCAGGGACGGTGGCGGCGGCCGCGGACGAACTCGTCCACCGGCATGCTGCCATAGTGGCGCACTGCGGTGTGGTTCTCAACGAAGGTCAGCAGACCGTAGACCTGCACCACGGCGCCGAAGCCCTGTTCCCGGAGGAAGCGTTGCAGGCGAGCAATAGCGCCTGTCGCTTCCTCCTCAGCGATGTGGAGCTTGCCGCGCTGCTCGTGACCGACGGCTGCGGCGGTGGAGATGAGGATCTCGTGCGGTGCCGTCTGGGCCATGCGCTCAGGCATCGGTGTCGTCCCAATGCTCTCGCCAATGAGCGGCTCGCGCCAGTGCTGCGCGGCGAGGGCGGCGGCGGTGTTGTAGAGCAACTCCTGGCTGCCGAAGGCGAAGTAGTCCTCGCCCAGCCCCGCCAGCCAGGGGTCCAGGACGAGGCCTGCTTCAACGAAGGCGCGCAAGATGGCGACAGGATCGGAGAAAGGAACGGTGGCCATGCCTTGCGCCTCCTTGCGGGATGCTGGAGTCTACCGCAGTATCCGGCAGACCGGCCGAGCGTCAGTACTGGTGGGGTAGCCGAAAAGTCCCAGAGCCGGCACGCGGGCGACGTGATCGTCATGCTCATGTAATCCATCTGCTGCGCAACCCAGCATACTCGGTGCCGCTGGAAGGAGCGCGCCTGTGCTGTCTGCCGCTGCCGGGCCGTCGCTGCGGGTGCTCATCCTGGGGGAGCGCTGGCTGCTTTGTCACACGATCGAGCAGTTCCTCCGCGAGCGCGGGGTGGCGCCGTCGCTGGTGATCTGGGCATGGCCCTCGATGAACCGCAGGGGTTGGTGGCGCTCTTCCAGACGGAGCGCTGGGATCGACCGGCGGTGGCGACGCTGCGCCGGCTGGTAGAACGGGGGGTGACGGTCTTCGTGATCTGCCCGGCGGCGCTTCAGCCGACGATCTATCTTGCCATGCTGGAGAGTGGCGCCAGGGACGCCGCCGGTGAGGAGGAGCTGCCCCTGCGGGCGCTCGCCCTCAAGGTGCAGCGCTGGGTGCAGCAGCCTGCCACCACCTTGTCGATTGGGGCTGTGGTATTTGACCTCATCGAAGAATGTCTGCGTGCCGACGGCAGACGGCTGGGGCTGACCCAGCAGGAAGCCCGGTTGATGCGAGCGCTCTACGCCAGCAGCATCACCGGTGCTGGGCTATTTGCCAAGGAGCTGGCGCTGCGGTTGGGCACGTCGGAGGGGGTCATCCGCAACCTGGTGCTGCAGCTCCGGGTCAAGCTGGAGACGCTGGGACAGGCGTCGCTGTTGGGCCAGGATCCCACCCGCGGCTACTTCCTCCAACTGGCCCGACGGGAATAGCGCCGCCGTCATGAAAAAGTGATGCTGAACCCCCTCGGCGTCACTGCATCATGACGGCCAGCCGGTCATACTGCTGACGTCGGTTCTGTATGTAGCAGAGGATCGCTATGGCCGCGCAGACGCTGGTTCAGGCGCAGTTCGTGCTCCGGCTGGCGCTGGGGCTGATCTTCCTTGGCTCCGCGCTGGCGAAGCTGCGGGATCCGGCGGCCTTCGTGCGTGGCGTACTGGAATACCGGGTGCTGCCGCGCCCGCTTGCCAGGGTATACGGTCAGTTCCTGCCCTACGCTGAGTTGGGCACAGCGTTGCTGCTGCTCAGCGGCTTCTTCCTCGCGGTCGCGGCCGCTCTCGTGGTGCTCATGCTGGTGAGCTTCGCTATGGCCATCGCGGCCAACGCGCGCCGAGGGCGGGCCGTGGCTTGCCACTGCTTCGGAGAAGGTTCCGCCAGTCAGGTCGGCTGGCACACTCTGGTTCGCGACCTGGTGCTGCTGCTACCCGGCTGCTGGCTGCTCTGGGCGGCAACACGCACGATACCAATGGTGCCGCTGGCCGCGGTCGACCTCGTGCCTGCTATCGGCATCGCAGTGTTGCTGGCGCTGTCGTACGCGCTGTTCGTGGAAAGTCTGGAGCTGGTCGTCGGCGCGGATCGCCGGATCGCCCTCCACTAGAGAGGAACTCGTGGGATGGAACCCTGGTGGATGGCGTTACTGGTGGCCCTGTGCGGCTTCTTTGTGCTCCTCGGGTTAGTGGTACTCGGCATTCTGCGCCAGATCGGCGTGATACAACGACAGCTTGCCGAGTCTTCGCCGCTCAATGGCTTGGCGCCAGGGACAAAGGCGCCGGACTTCATCCTGCCAACGCTCGCCGGGCAGACGATGAGCCTACGCCAGTATCTCGGGCGTAAGGTGCTCCTCGTCTTCGTGGGGCCGAGCTGCGGCCCCTGTGAGCGCGTTCTACCGGAGATCGCCGACGTGGCTGCGTCGAGGGGGGTGCGCGATACCGTCCTCCTCATCAGCCGCGGTGGTCGCGTTGCCAACCAGGAACTTGCCGGCGGTCCGACACGGGGGTTGCCGCTGGTCTACGAGGAGGAGCCGCACGTGGCCCAAGCCTACCAAGTACCGGGGACACCCTTCGCCTGTCTGGTAGACGAGCGTGGCGTCGTCCGTAGCGCCAGCATCATCCGGTCGCGGGCCACCGTTGATCAGCTCCTTGGCGGTGTCGTGCATCTCAGTGTCGGGCGGGTCGCGAACTGGTCCGGCGGCCTGATGGCCACACCAGAGACCGCCACCACCGACACGGCAGTACGGGAGGAGGTGCGACGGGGCGGCTGAAGCGTGTGTATCTGACGTGGTGAGGGACGGTACCTCACCGTAGCGTGATGAGGAGAAGTGCGTGAACAGTGTGATATCAACAGTGTCGGTGGCGATTGCCACACCGACGACGCGGCACGGAGCTCTTGGGTGGATGACACGCTCCGCGGCGATGCTCGCCGGAGTTGGTGCCGCGGTCGTCGGGCTCCCCCAGCTTGCGCTGGCAGGGGGACCTTGCACGGGAGCTGCGGGCTGCACCTGCTACAGTGTTCCGAACGGGACCATCACGATCGGCACTTGCGGCTGCGGCTTCTCTTCTGGGGCCTGCTCAGGCAACTGCGGCAGTTGTCCAAGCCAATCACCAGCCTGCTCTGCAGGGCAGTACGCTGTGTGCTGCCCGTCCGGCGGCGCGTACTGCGGCGATATTACCACCACCTGCACCGGTTCCGGTGATGGAGGCTGCACCGATGGCACGTTCTGCACCCAATGCACCAGTTGACCTGCGAAGCGTGGCGCCGCTGCGGCGCGGTTGGCACGGCACTGGCCAACGCCGTCCTCTTGGTCACTTCTGCACCGTCGCGACCTCGGGAGGAGCGTGATACGCTAGGCCGTGCATGCAATGAACCGAGTTGCGGTGCTCCATTGGAGCGTTACTTAGCGCGGTGGCGGTCACGGAATGCCGAACGCAACGGGTGATCGTGGCGAGGCCGCGCACGTTGACAGGGGGCGTCGTCACATCCTCACGGCGTTGCCTTGGTTGGCGGCTGCATTGATCGGGTGCAGCCCGCGACTAGGGCAGTTGGGACGGGCCCCGACCGTGGCTCCCACCCCAGTACCGCCGCGCCCCGGAGACCCCGACGAGGTCCGCGTTGCAATCTTCGACCCGGCCGGGGAGCCGCCGCCGGCAAGCCCCTTAGAGCGCGTGCTCCCACAGCTCTCTGGAACGGCGCAGGTGAGTAGCCTACGGGTTGAGGCCACCCACCTGCGCACCCCGCACGACCTGATTGACCCCGATTCCGGCGGGTTTCTCTTCCCGGCTCGGTTACCGCATGCCCAGGACAGGGTTACTTCGGCGCAGCTCCTGTCGGTGCTGGCTGCGTACTCGCCGGAGTATTGGCCGGATCTTGTGTTGTTCACGAGCCTTGACACGCTCCGTGATTGTGCCCGCCGTCGCCTCATCCTCCCCATCGACCAGTACCTCGTAGGATTGTTACCGACAATCCGTGATCCCTGGCCCGGTGCCGTCGACGTCTTTCGCTATCGTGGCCACGCCTGGGGGGTGCCGCTGGCGGTGCAGCCGCTCGTCCTGACGTACGGCCCGGAGTTTTTCTCCCAGGCCCACCTCGCCCTTCCGACTGATACCTGGGGCTGGGACCAACTCCTGGCCGTCGCGAAGGCGCTGACGAAGACGGGACCATCGCCCCTGGTGCCCGACCTCCTGGTCGGTACCTTCGGCTTCCTTGCCACCGCCCCGGATAGCCTGCCCGTCTTCGTCTGGCAAGCGGGTGGAGAGGTGATAACCGGGCAGGGCCAGCAGGCCCAGTGTGCGCTGGGGACGCCAGCCGCGCTAAATGGCGAACGCTTCGTATTCGACCTGATCCACCGGGATCAGGCGAGTCCTCGCCAGACTCCCGATGGCCATTGGTCCGGCGCAGCCATCATACAGTTAGGCCCGGCGATCGGGACCAACTTTGTGCTGCCGCCGCGGGGGAAGGAGCAGGTGACGGGCTACTCCCTGTCGGCGGCGACCGGTCTGGCGGTCACGGCCTGGGCGCGTGATCCCGAGCGGGCGGTGCGCGCGGCACAAGGCATGGCCAGCGCCGTCCAGGGCCAGTATGAGTGGCCGGTCAGTCGTTCCGCCGCTGCCAAACTGGCGGTGGCCGGTGGGCGAGCGGCAACAGCCGTTGCCGCTTTGTCCATAGTGCATCCACCGGGTCTGGTAGCGGACATTCGGGACGCCGTAGAATCGACCGCCATCGCCATGGCGAACGAGATCGTGACGCCGTCGGCGGCGACGCTCAATGACCAGCAACTCGTGCAGGAAGCAGCCAAGTCAGCCTGCTCGGCCATCAACAAGGCCCTCCAAGCGCTTCCTTGAGCTTGTATACGCGGAGTTCCCATGGCGGTTATGTGCTGGCGCGCCTTGAGGGCCGCGCCCTCTGGAACGTGACGGTGAGCGGCGTCGCCACTGATGGCTTCACCGGAGTCGACTAGCTCCCCACTCGCCTAACACTACATTGGCGTGATCAGCCGGGGGCGTGGGGCTGAGCGCGGCGAGCGGCCAGCGTGGGGAGAGGGATGGTGGCGTGACAGGCGGGGCAGACGA
>DHIZ01000163.1:1813-3485 GCA_002404055.1 Chloroflexi bacterium UBA4733 | reverse complement strand
CTCCGCCTCTACCGGGACTGCCACCTCACCTTCGAGCAGGCCTACTACTCGGCGCCCTTCCGGTTGGTCGGCCAGGAACTGTGGGTGCGCGGCGGCGCGCGGACTGTGGAAATCTACGGTAACGATCATGAACTCATCGTGACCCATGACCGGGCGGCGCCCGGCGAACGCCGGACGGTGTTGGAGCATCTGCCGCCGGAGAAGATTCCCGGTCTCGTGCTGACGCGAGAAAACTGCCAGCAGCAAGCCGAGGCGATTGGGCCNNATCGTGACCCATGACCGGGCGGCGCCCGGCGAACGCCGGACGGTGTTGGAGCATCTGCCGCCGGAGAAGATTCCCGGTCTCGTGCTGACGCGAGAAAACTGCCAGCAGCAAGCCGAGGCGATTGGGCCGGCCACGGCGGCAGTGGTCGGCGAACTGCTGGCGCACCGCCCGGAGGACCGGCTGCGCAGCGCCGGACGCTTGGTAGCACTCGCAGGAAAAGTGGGACAAGAGCGCCTGGAGCGCGCTTGTGTGCGCGCCCACGCCTTCGACGGCGCCGACTACCCGACGGTCAAGCGCATCCTGGCGGCGAACCTGGAGGAGGCCGCACCCCTGGATACTGGGATGGCGGCAGGAGTGACCGCCCCGGCAACCTTTACGTTCGCGCGTTCGGCAGAAGAGTATGCGGTCGGTTTCCTGAACGGGAGTGGTCCAGCGGCCACCATTGAACCCAAGAGCAACGATGCCATGCTTCGCCTGGCTACGTTGGAGGTGGTCCGATGAGCGCGCTGCATCAACTCACTCCTTATCTGAAGGAACTCCGCCTCTCCGGCATCCTCGCCAGCTTGGAGTCCCGCACTGAGCAGGCGAGCGGTGAGCAGTGGAGCTATGACGACTTCCTGGCACGACTCCTCCAAGACGAGGTGGAACGTCGCCACCAGAAGCAACTCGCCCTAACGCTGCGGCGGGGTAACGTCAACAGCACCAAGACGCTGGAAACGTTCGATTTCGCCTTCAATTCCTCGATCAACCGCCGGCAGGTGCTGGATCTGGCCGCCGGCGCCTACCTGCGGCAGCATCGCAATGTGCTGATCTGCGGGCAAACCGGGGTCGGGAAGAGTCACCTGGCCCACGCCTTGGCCCACGAGGCCGCCCGTCAGGGAGCAAACGTCCTCTGTACGAGCGCGCACCAGATGCTGGTTCACATCAATGCCGGGCGGGCCGACGGAACGTATGCCAAGCGGCTGGCGACCTACTTGCACCCGGACCTGCTCGTCATTGACGACTTCGGACTCAAGCCGCTCCCCGCCAGCGGCCCCGTTGACTTCTACGACGTGATCAATGAGCGCTATGAGCAGCGCAGTATCGTTCTCACGTCCAACCGCGCGCCAACCGAACTGCCGGCATTGTTTGGCGATCCCTTACTCGCCAACGCCACGCTGGATCGCCTCGCCCACAGCGCGGTCGTGCTGACCATCACCGGACGGAGCTTTCGCTTGACCAGCCGTGCCAATCAAAACCAGAAGGAGGTACCGCCGTCCCCAGAACCCTGACCCGGTAGCCCTGGCGGCCGGCGGAATGTCTCGCCCGTCAGCCGCCAGCAAACAAACGGCGAGACGACGTGGAGTCGGAATCGCGATCGACCGTCACGCCAAAGTGGCGCCTTCCGGCCGTGAACGCCGTGGCGCC
>DHIZ01000163.1:0-1656 GCA_002404055.1 Chloroflexi bacterium UBA4733 | reverse complement strand
GCCCTTACGGCCGTAATTTGACACACGCGGACCGCGCCTGCCGGTAGGACTTGGGTCGCCCGGAGCAGCCGCAGGAGCGTGCGCCCGCTCACCGGCGTGCGGTCGGCGGCAGCCTGCCGAGCGCCGGCTTCCCCGCCCAGCCGAAAGGCGATATCGCGCAGGCGACCCCGGAGTCGCTGACTCCGCCGCGCCCAGGCGGCCACCAGATCCGACACCCGTTCACAGAACACCTGCTGGGCACACCGGCGGACGAGACACCGGAAGCGCCGCACTTGCAGATGGATGATGACCCGACGGCCACCACACGCGAGATCCGCGATCGTCCGCTGATAGCGACTGTGTCGCCGCCGCGAGCGACAGCCGCAGCACGGACAGCGGGCCCGCTTGCCGGTCGTCCGCGCCGCCACATGCAGCGTCTGGCCCTCCAGCCACACCTGGTCAACCCGGATATTGCCAACCCCTGAAAACAGCAGTTGCCCCAGTCCCATGCCGCCGCCTTCCTCCAGAGACAACGTGCCTCCAGAGGGTCAGCGTAGCCCTTCGAGCGGCGCACCAAAAGTGCCGGAGAACCCCAAGGGGCGCCACGAGTTCACGGCCAATGTGCCTTGCAGTCGAGGTTTGCACTGAGTGCAAGAAAAGGCTGCAAATTCCTCAGTGCAATGAGGGGTTGCACATTTTTGTCAGGCGTGACATGAGCGGCTGTCTCTCACCGTGGTCGAGCCTTTACCGCTATTCACGCTCAGGAACGGCCCTCCTTATCCGTTCCTCAGTGCAATGCAACAGCCCATTTTTGTTCCTCAGTGCAAAGTTCAACTGCAAAAAGCACCGAGCCCGGGGCGACGGTCGCCGAGCACCAGGCGTGGAATGCGGTCTCCGAGTGCAAACCCAGTTTGCAAAAATGGTGCAAAGTCAGTCTTCAAAGCACAGCCAAAGGTGTGCTTTGAAGTCAGGGTTTGCAGAAACTGCAACGTTGAGCTTCAAATTCCTGGCTGCAAAGTTGACCTTCAATGTTGACGCGCTCCTTGCCCCAGAGGCCGCGTCGATTCGTGCAGGATCTGCCGACGGATGATGACGCGAACGCCGGCGCCTCTCCAGGGGAAACGGGCGCTGCAGGTCGGGATTCCTCACTGCAACGACAACTACCCTTTTCGTTCCCTACTGCAAGACTAAGCTGCAAGATCGCCCTGTCTGGGCTTGGCCAGCGGCGGGCCGCTCTCTGGTGACGACGAGGACTTACTGCAAGACTTGATTGCAATTCGCCGCAAAGAACGTCTTCAAGTCACAACTTGATACGCTCGTGTTGGCGGTCTCCGGCCCGCCGTGGCGCTGCTGGGGACGGCGCTGGATGGCGATGCCGCCGGCGAGACGGCGACGGGCGAACTGGCGGCGGGCACTCGGGATCGCCGTCAAGCGACTGCCGGTGGCGGCACTTGGTGGGGCGGATGACATCAATGCCGCCCACATGGCGGGGACACTGGTCTTGCCGTCCGTGCCTCGGGGTGACCGGTGGTAATCGTTGGCGCTGCTCGCTCCGGGCCGGAGTGGCGGGCGCCACGGTGGGGCCATCCCCCATCCGGGTCATGGGCGGACGCGCAGGTTGCCAGGAGACCGGCGACCCGTGTAATATTCGCCGTAAGGACCCGTCACGAAATAACT
>DHIZ01000396.1 GCA_002404055.1 Chloroflexi bacterium UBA4733 | reverse complement strand
GCGCAGACGTTGCAGGGTCCCGGCATCGAGGTGCAGATCGATGGATGCGGTGCGGGGTCGCGCCGGCGGGAGGATGTCGGCGGGCAGCGGCCCCATCCGCTCCAGGACCTCATCGCCAAGTTCATGCTCGTCCCAGAACGCCGCCTCTTCCGCCTCAGTCGCGAAGGTGGGGATGTGGTCCAGGTCGTGCAGGGTTTGTGTTGCCGTGTGCTGCGCTCGTGGCATGGTCATTCCTTTCGATAGCGTCGGCGCTGTGCCGCGTCGGCATCACGCGCGGTGACAACCCGCACTAATCCCGCGCGGCGCGTAAAGACTGCCAACAAGACCCGGCCGGAAATTGTCGCGCCCAGCACCGCCCAACGACGTTCGTCTTCAGTGTTCCTGGCGGGGGCGCCGAAGCGACGCGGGTCAAGTAACGCTTCTTCCACCTCGTCGGGGGTGAGCCCATGGCGAGCGATTTGCTCCACGTTGGGGTACGGCAACGATTCGTGAATTTTTGGGCCATTTGCTTGCAAAGCGTGGCCAGCGGCGCGGCGCCTACTGTGCGGCGGAGGTAACAGGCGCCGCGTAATCAATCGGCGGGGGCATGCGCTCGCGGTCGAGGGCATAGCGACCGAACCGGATGATGTGCTCCCGTACGTAGGGACTCAGTGCTGCCACGTCCTCCGTCCCCACTGGGATACCTTCCTCCCGCAAGCCCTGGAAGACGCGCGTCATCATCCAGACATTGGCGAAGATCAGGCAATTCGCGACCAACTGGTTGTACTTCACGATCTTGCGTTGTTCGGCGCGATCATTCTCGGCGATCACGCTCGCCCCCCCGAATAAGACCCACTGGGCAAAATCGTTGAAGGATTCGTTCTTGCTCGTCGCGGCCTGAATCATGGAGCGCAAGTCAGCGTCGCCCATATACTGCAACAGAAAGCCGCTGCGCATTGCCCGCCCCAACTCTCGGAAGGCGTGGAAGAGCCGGTTCTTGCGGCTATACATCCCCAACTTGCGCAGGATCGTCGACGGCGTGAGACGCCCCGCTTTGATCGACAGCGCGACCCGCAGCATGTCCGGCAGATGCGCGGCGATCAGTTCCCAATCGACAGTCGCGGAGAACACCTCGTCGATGTGCTCGTAGCGACTTTCTTTGCTGGGGCGGTACAGCGTGAGGTCTTTCCATTGCCGAATCCGGGGCATGAGTTCGATCCCTAAAAGCGCGGCCAGCCCGAAGATCGTCTCGCTCTGGCCGTGACTGTCGGCATGCACCGTATCCGGGTGGATCTCGCTCTTGTTCTGGAAGAAAGGGTCGAGAATGTAGTGCCCCTCGAAGGCGCCACACGGGATGAAATGGGCGAACCAGGCGATGTAGGTATCGGTGACGTGATAGTAGCCGATGCCGCCGTAGCTGCCATACCGCACGTGCCGCTCGGACAGCAGGTTGTTTTCATACAGTTCCCACTTGGTCCCGTCGGCCGACACCCGTGTGCCGACTCCCCAGCACTTCGGCAGGAGGAGGCGGCTGTAGGCGGTGATCACGCAGGCGTTGGCTTGGTCGAGTCCCTCTTCCGTGATGTGGCGCTGGTTGACCCAGGCGATCTGCCGCCGGTCGAGGCCGTCCAGCGACCGGGCGCCCTCGGACGGGCCGATGTTCGTGCCGTAGCAGAACACCGTCGTCAGATAGCGTCCCACGGGGTCCTCGAGCTTGGTGTCGTGGCCGGAGATGGGGCCAAAGAACCGTGTCCAGCGCAGCCAGTGCTCGGTATCGCTGAGTAGGTCGAGGATGTTGACCATCTGGAGGCGCTCGGCCAGCAGCGTCTCCAAAGCGAGGACGCTGGGCGCGTCCGGCGGGCGCAGCGGACGGGTAATGACCGGCGCGCCATGCTCGATGCGGACGAACTTGTTGGCAGGGAAGGCGCGGTCGGTCTCCTGGGCGATCGCTTCCAGGCGCGCGCGCGCCTAGGCCACGAAGGGCGCCGCGTCGACCGGAAGATCGGCGACCTCCCCGTAGGCAGCAATGCTCTCCCGGTACTCGTCCCAACTCACCAGTTGGTCGTTGTAATCGGCGAACTCGTCGCTCCCCACGATCGCCAGGTCGCCAGACTTTAGTTCCCACAGCATTTCCGAGAAGACGCAGACCTCAAAGTGCCGCCGGTTTACCCGGTCGGGGAGGCTGCTCCGCCGCTGTTCCCCCGTCACCAGCCGCCACCAACCGTCGGGGATCCACGACAGGTCCAGCAGGGGGATGCGGCGCGTCTGGCCATCGTCGCCTCGCTCGACCCGCGCCGTGGGCAGCCACTCGCTCGTGCGTCCGGCGTGGTCGCGCAGGAAGCGGAGCGACACCTCCAGGGCCGTGTCCTGGGTAGTGGAGCGCAACGTCAAGGCCGCCAGCAAACTGAACAGCGTGGCGCGGTGGCTCTGGTAGTGCCGCCACAAGAAGGGGTAGTAGGTGTGCCCGGCGTGGGCCATGTGCGTATCACAGTCCTCCAACAGTTGGTCGCTGTGCGGACGGAGCACGGCGTCCATTGCCGCGAACCGTTCATCGACCGTGCCGGCTTGCCGGTGCGCGACCACGAGGTCGCGCAGGGTGCCGACCAGTGCATCCGTGCGCTCAACGGTCGCCGTGCGGTACTCCTCCAGGGCCTGCCGAGCGGCCGCGTGAATGCGCTGCATCTGCCGCACGAACATCGTGCCCAGGGCATCGAGCGCCCGCGCCGACTGCACCGCGAGCAGTGCCGCCGCCAAGGTCGCGCGTTTGTGCGGCTCCATGGCGAGCATCCGCGCCGCGTCCAGCGTCTTGGCCTCCGCCGCGAAACGCTCCACGGTGACGGCCGGGATGCCGGCGAGCGCAGTGCTCCCGAGGTTGTGCCGGGCGAGCCAGTCCTGCCGTGCGATCAGTTCCTTCAGATGGGTCAGCGTCGGACGATCGGCGTCGGCCTTCAGTTCGTGCCAAGGCGTGCGGTGGGCGCCAAGCTCCGGGCTGAAGAGCGCGTCGAGTTGCGCCCGGGTGGCCGCACCCAAGTCCCCATAGACCCGTTGGTAGACGACGCGCTGCACCGTGCCGCGCACGCGGCGGGCAGCACGATTGAGGGCGCCGAAAGCGGGCAACTCGTAGCGCTGACGCACCAAGGCTTCGATAGCGACGTTGATCAGGTCGACCAGGTCGTCTTTGACGGGCGCCACGTCCGCCATCGCCCGAACCAGCAGCCGGCGTCCTGCCGCATCGCAGCCCCGGACCTGCAGGTACGTCCGGATCGCCGGCAGGTGGCGTCGGCGCGTGCCCGACCCATCGTAGGTGACGAGCAAGGCGGGCGTGACGCCGCCCGGCAGGGCGCCCGCAATGTGCGCAATGATGGCCGGCGGCACGGCGGCGATGGGCACGGCGTACCCCAACCGTTGGAAGGTCTTCAGCAGCACGAGGAAACCAACACGCGCCACCGCCCCCTTGGCCGTCTGGGTGGCCAGCACGACCTCAGCCGAGGTCGGTGTGTAGAGCGCCGCCAACTCCCGCGACGTGGGAAGACTCTTGAGCCGGGGATAGGCGGTATCGTGAATCGCGGGCATGGGTGGGACCTCGCGCTAGAACGCTTCAACGTAGGACGCCGCGACGGCCTCGGGTGGGTTGGTGTAGCGCTGGATGTAGCGCTGGGAGCGATGCCCCAGGCGGCGCTCCAGTTCGTAGGCGTCAGCACCCGTCGCCGCAGCCAACTGGAAGGCGAAGGTGTGCCGCAAATCGTGCGGGCGCAGCGGCGCGATGTGCCGCTGGGGATCAGCGAATTCGGCGTCGTGCCAGCGCCCGATCCGCGCGAGGATGAGATTGACGGCACGGGGGGAGAGCCGCCCATCGGCGGACCGCGCGGGAAGGCCCGTGGCGCTCAGGAACAGTGCCGGCAGCTGGGATCCCGCATCGCGTGGCCGTTCGCGCTCCAGATAGTCGGCGAGGGCGGCGCGCGCATCGGCAGAGAGGAAGACCGTCCGCTCGGTCTTGCCCTTGCCATGGACGCGCGTGAGGTGGGCCTGGCGGGCGGTCCGCAACGCAGCGAGCGGCGCAGGCTGGCACTGGTCGCGGTTGAGGCGGACGAGTTCCTCGCGCCGCAGGCCGGTCGAGAGCAGCACATAGACGATGGCGCGATCCCGCCAGGGACGTCCGTGCGCCTGCTGTGGGGCGTCGGCATCCCGACCGGTCCAGCGCTGTCCTTTGCACTGGTGGAAACGCTCCAGACGATCACACAGATTCTTGAGCGTGCGTACCTGCGCCGGTCGCAGAGCGCGGGGTTCGAGCGGCGCCAGGCCCAGCTCGCCGATGCCCTTGGCCGGATCACCGGCGGGGAAGCGGCGCGGGGCCTGGGCGTGGACCCACGTCGTAAAGGCGGAGAGGGAGGCCAGGTGACCGTTGACAGTCGACGGCGCCAGCTCCTGCGCGGTCAGCGCCGTCTGCCAGGCGACGACATCCCGGCGCAGGCAGGTGGAGAGGCGATCGTGTCCGTAGGCCGTCGTGAAGAACGCCACAAACCGCGCCAAGTGGAGGGCGATCTTGTCCCCGATACCCGCCGAGCGCACCCCCGCGACGGCGAGTGCCTGGTAGCGTTCCACCCAGGCAGCGAGGCTGTCCGGCGTTTCACCGAGAGGTCCAGCGGCGATAGCCGTCACCTTCCGAGAAGTGAAATTCGCCAGAGAGCGTGGGTCCACGGTCGGGGTGTGCTGGCGCACCGGTCCTCCCTGGATGCTGTTTCACTTCCCGGAAGGGACCGTCTGTCGAGTGTTTCGCACACTACCACAGCGGGCTGCAGAACACCAGGAGACCAGCACGGCGCACGGTGCCCAAACGCGCAGCCTCCACTGAGGCGGTAAATGGCCCAAAAATTCACGAATCGTTGCCGTACCCCGTCATGCGTACTTTGAACAGTTGCTGGGTCGAGGTTGAGCGCGGTGGTACCGTCCATTTCAGCCTTGACAGACTACTAGAACATGCGTGGCGTTCTGTCTACATGCTGGCATCCACGGCGGTACGATCCTCTGCTGCCGGTGTCACGGCCTCAATCACCAGGTGATAGCCAGTCGCCTCCAGGATCATCTGCTGCCAGCGCTCCCGCTCCGCCGGACTGAGCGATTCGCCGGGCAGTAGCCGCACCCGCACCTCCTCGGTTGGAGCAGAGATGCCCACGCCTTTGGCGATGCGGTGGGGCAGACGCTCTCGCACCGCCTGGATGAGCGGCTGCTGTTGGGGCTGTGCTGCGATGGCCAGCGGCCAGCCCAGTTGCTCCTGAAGCTCGTCAAGCAGCGGTTGCCAGCGTCGCCCGAGAGCCGGGGTCAGGAAGGTCACTTCGATGCCGGGGCCGCGCTGGCCGACGTGGTAGAGCGGGACGCCGCGCGCCTTGAAGGCGCCTTTGAGAGCGGTGAAGGCCCGGTTGGCTTCCAGTCGCGCTCCCGGCATGCGGGGTGGCAGCGGCTGTGCCGGGGGCGCCATGGCGGCGGTGTCGCCGCGCAGCACCAGGGTGTAGCCGGTTTCCTCCTGGAAGGCGGCCTGGGCGGCCGCGAGTGCTCCTGGCGCCGCCGCCCCCTGGACCGGTACCAGGAGCGTACGGGCGTCCAGGTGCAGGCTGGGCGTGGCCGTCGCCTGCAGACCGGATGGGACGTGGCGCAGGGCGGCTGCCTGCAACGCCCCCTGATTGGGGGTGGGCCGCAGGTGGAACTGCCAGCCCGTCTCCTCCTGCAACTGGGCCAGCGTTGGGGCCAACTGCCCCTTCGCCACGTCGGGGAACTGGACGTGGATCTCCCCGCGCTGCTGGTCAGGATAGAGACTGGTCTTGAGCAGGGTAGGGAAATCACCGAGCGCCGCCTGGAGGCGGCGGCGGACGTCCTCCTGGGCGGCGGGCCCGGCGCCGCGTTCCGCCGGCGTTGCGGGCGGAGCGAGGCGGTAGACGGTGGGGCGCAGCGGATCGGGCAGGAAGGCGGCGGTGGCGGCCAGCAGGGCGGCGGTGGCGGCCACGCCGGCGGCGGTGGCCTGGCCGTAGTGGCGCTCGGCGAGTTCGATGGCCGTCCAGGAGCGCTTGGGGCCGGCAGTCTGGGCCAGAGTGACGAGTTGGTCGGAGGTGGGGTCCGGGCGGGGAGCGAACACGAGGCTGCGCCGTCGCCCCGGAGTGAAGGTGACCGTGTCCCCCGTGGCCGGGAGCGTACAGGGGAGACCAAGCGTGGTGAGTTTCTCACCGAGGGCAGCCCGGGCCGCCGCCTCGCCGTGGACGAGCAGGGTGAGACGGGGAGCCAGCCGCTGGGCGAGTGCGGCCAGTTCGTCGCCGTCGGCGTGGGCGGAGAGGTGGTAGCGCTCGACGGCACAGCGCACGGGGATCTCCGTGCCGTCCAGGAGGAGGCGGCGTTCCTCGGGTGGGGCCTGGGCGATGTCTAAGAGCCGCCGACCGGGGGCCTCCTCGTCTTGATAGCCGGTGATAAGGATGGCGTGGCGTTCGTCGGAGGCGAGTTTGGCGGCGTAGAAGGCGCTCGGGCCGCCGAGGAGCATGCCGGAGCTGGCGACGATGACGGTCGGGGGACCGTGCAGGAGCCGCTCGCGCTCCTCCGGTCGGCTGATGGCGCGCGCCGGGCCGTCGGCAGTGAAGAAGGGATTGCCCTGGCGGGCGATCTGGCGCTGCAGGCGGGGAGGGGTGGCGGCGGCGTGGGCCTGGTAGACGCCGCAGATGGCGCGCACGAGGCCGTCCACCCAGACGGGGGCGCCAAGGCGACCGTCCCGGCGGGCTTGGTCAAGGATGAGGAGCACCTCCTGGGCGCGGCCGAGGGCGAAGGCGGGGATGAGACAGTGGCCGCCCCGGGCCAGGACAGCCTGAACCTGGAGGAGGAGCCGCTCCTCTTCAGCGGCGCGGGGGCGATGGAGGCGATCGCCGTAGGTGCTTTCCAGGACGAGCAGGTCGACCCGGCGGCGGGGCGCAACGGCGGGACCGACGGTGCGCTGGGGGACAAGGGAGACGTCGCCGCTGAGCAAGATCGTGCCCTCCGGGGTCTCCAGGAGCGCCATGGCGGCGCCCAGGACGTGACCGGCGGGGAAGAAGGTGAGTTGCCAGCCGGGGCTGCCATCGGGTGGCAGGAGGGGATAGGGCTGGCCGAGGGGGAGGGGGCGTAAGCGCTCCAGCAAGGCCGTGACGGCGGGCCGGCCGTAGGGGGGCAGATCGCCGCTGGCGTCGGCGCGGGTCTGGCCGATGCGCACGGCATCCTCAAGCATCACGGCCATGAGCGCCGCGGTGGGGGCGGTGGTGAGGAGGGGCACGGTTGGGAAGGCGCCCGTGACGAGGGGAAGGGCGCCGATGTGGTCGGCGTGGGCATGGGTGACAACGATGGCATCGACGCCGCCGAGATCCTGGAGACGGCCGAGGTCGGGCAAGGGATCGAGGGCGCCGGGGCGGATGCCGGCGTCGACCAGGACGCGCCGGCCGGCGGCTTCGACGAGGAGGCAGCTGGCGCCGACCTCCGAACCGCCCCCCAGGACATGCACCTGCATGATCACTCCTCCGCTGCTGCGCTGCGGGAACACCGCCGCTCGACGATGGCGTTAACTCTACACCGTTGGGGAAGTGAGTCGGCAGGGCGTGGCGGTTGTGCTGCCGCGGTCAAGCGCTGGCGCCGAGGGTGTGGCGAGCGCCCTGCCAGAGATCGCGGAGGGCCTGCATCCATGCGGTGTGGGGGAGTGGATGTTCACTCGCCCGGCCGGCTTGTTCTTGTGCCGCCCCTGGGTGACCGGTCGCCTGGGCGGCGCGCTCAGCGACCCGATGGATCGTGTAATGGAGTGCGTTCGACCCGGTGAGGCGCTGGTAGACCGCATCGACCTCGCCGTAGCGCGCAGCGTGGGCGGGATCGTGCGTGACTGCGGCAGCGTAGCGGTCGGCCACGATCGTCTCGACCGGGACGCGGGAGAAGACCACCCGCGTGACGCCGACCGTGGCGATGAGGAGCGCCAGCAGGACGGCGAAGAACAGGCGGTGCGGCCGGTGGCGCGGGGCCGTTGGCGCGGTTCTCCTGGGGGAAGGCAAACGCCTCGGGAACGTCGCGATGGCAGCTCCCTTCCCTTTTGCTTGCCGACGAGCGTGCTCTCGTTGTGCCCGATGGTGAGCGCAGCGGTGGATCGCCAGTGCTCACCAGGGAGAGATTGCGGCGGCAAGGGGTTCTCCGGCACTTTTGGTGCGCCGCTCGAAGGGCTACGCTGACCATCTGGGGGTGCGTTCCCTCTGGAGGAAGGCGGCGGCATGGGACTGGGGCAACTGCTGTTTTCGGGGATCGGCAACCTACGGGTCGACCGGGTGTGGCTGGAGGGACAGATCCTGCATGTGGCGGCGCGGACGACCGGCAAGCGGGCCCGCTGTCCGTGCTGCGGCTGCCGCTCTCGGCGGCGCCACAGTCGCTATCAGCGGACGATCGCGGATCTCGCGTGCGGTGGCCGTCGTGTCATCATCCATCTGCAAGTGCGGCGCTTCCGGTGTCTCGTCCGCCGGTGTGCCCAGCAGGTGTTCTGTGAACGGGTGCCGGATCTGGCGGCCGCCTGGGCGCGGCGGAGTCAGCGACTGCTGGGCCGTCTGCGCGACATCGCCTTTCGGCTGGGTGGCGAAGCCGGCGCTCGGCAAGCTGCGGCAGACAGCGCGCCGGTGAGCGGGCGCACGCTCCTGCGGCTGCTCCGGGCGACCCAAGTCCTACCGGCAGGCGCCGTCCGCGTCCTGGGAATCGACGATTGGGCACGCCGCAAGGGGCACACCTACGGCACGATCCTGGTGAACTTGGAGACGCACCGGGTCATCGACCTCTTGCCGGACCGCACGGCGGACACGGTCGCCGCCTGGCTCCGAGTCCATCCAGAGGTAGAGATCATCAGCCGCGATCGCGGCGGAGCCTACGCCGAGGCGGCGCGCCAAGGCGCGCCGCAGGCGCAGCAAATTGCTGATCGCTGGCACCTGCTGTGCAATCTGGGCGACGCCCTGGAACGGCTGTTGGGTCGCGAACTGGACCGCCTGCGGTGCGCCGCTGATGCCGGAGCGCAGCCACCAGAGCCGGTCGCTGCCGCTCCGGCCCCCCCGGC
>DHIZ01000340.1:61203-63279 GCA_002404055.1 Chloroflexi bacterium UBA4733 | reverse complement strand
ATCACACTGCGAAATCCAGACTAAGGTGCCGGAGCACATCCGCGCAAGGCGTTGCGCCTACGTCGGGAGTACCGCCTTGCGCCCGCCACCCTTTGCGCCGCCGTTCACCGTGCTGCCGCCGCCCGTGCAGGCGCTATTCGCCCGCTGCTTCGGACCGGGGCTTCAGATGCCCGCTCTACGCCCAACGCCTCGCGAATGGCAGCAAGTGCTGTCCGCCGCGGAACGGCAACTGGCGACATGTGTACGCAATCCACTTCATCGCTACAGCAGCCACCTGGGCCAAGATTGTCCCTGGTGTGCCCGCGTTGCTCGTGGAATCCCCGACCCCTTCCCGCAGCCGGGCCAGCAACAGGCCCTGCCGCCTCGGCCGTTCACGCCATCCTGGAAACCGAAGCGCCAGGTCAACCCGCCACCTCCGAAGAGCGCACGTCCTTTGGGATCAACGATGCCGGGACCCCCGGCTGTGCCCCCGCCGGGAGCCATCGCGACCGTGCCGCCAGTCCGGCTAATTCGGACTGGTGCCTCTCGACGCAATGTCGTTCTCGCAGCGGCCGGGATTGTGGGTGTAGCAGCACTGGGCATTTCGCGCCTCACGACCGGCAGTTCGGCAGTTGCAGCTATATCCACCGAGAAGACTACTGCGGCGACAACCAGTAGGGGCGCGGCTTCCACCCCTGCCGCAGCCGCCATAACTACTTCCTCGGCAACCACGAACACCGGTAACAGTGCACCAGCGACGACTGCCAGTAGCGCAGCGGTTGCCGCCAACGGCGCACGCGGCAAGGCGGGGACCCTGAAAATTCTCTTCTGGCAGGGCATCACCATCCTCAACCCGCACCTCGCCACCGGCACCAAGGACGACTATGGGTCTCGTCTGGTCCTGGAGCCGTTGCTCACCGCCTCGATCACAGGCACGCTGAGTCCGGTGCTTGCCGCCGAGGTGCCCACGCTACAAAACGGCATGCTGGCGGCCAACGGCAAATCCGTCACCTTCAAACTGAAGCCCAACATCACCTGGAGTGACGGGCAACCATTCACCGCCGATGATGTCGTGTTCACCTGGCAGTACGTCAGCGACAAGGCGACTGCCGCCACCAGCTATGGCACGTTCGTCACAATTGAATCGGTGACTGCCGTAGACCCACTGACGGTCAAAGCGACCTTCAAAGACGCGAATCCGGCCTGGTTCGCCCCCTTCCTGGGCTACAACGGTGTGGTGATTCCCAAGCACATTTTGCAGAGTTTCGTGGGCGCCAATGCCCGCAATGCCCCTTTCAACCAGAAGCCGATCGGCACCGGTCCTTACAAGGTGGACTCTTTCGCCTCCGGCGATCTGGTCGTCTACTCCATCAACGACAAGTTCCGCGATCCGAATAAGCCGGCTTTCGCGCAGGTGCAAATCAAAGGCGGCGGTGACGCCACCTCAGCGGCGCGCGCCGTCTTCCAGACGGGCGAGTATGACTACGCCTGGAACCTCCAGGTGGAGTGGCCCGTCCTCCAGAGCATCATGCAGGGCGGCAAGGGCGATCTGCTAACCTCCGTCGGTGGCGGCTGCGAGATGCTCTTCTTTAACGTGTCCGACCCAAATACAACAGTGAACGGCGAGAAATCGCATTTTGGTACACCGAACCCGACCCTCGGCGACCCCAAGGTGCGCCAGGCGATCTGCATGGCCATCGACCGTACGACCATGGCGAAGAATCTCTATGGCGAGACCGGTGATCCGACCATCGACATTCTCACCACGCCCACAAGCTTCAAGTCGTCCGCCGTCACCATTCCCTACGATATTGCCAAGGCGAACCAATTGCTCGACGCCGCCGGTTGGGCGAAAGGTTCCGACGGCATCAGGGCCAAGAACGGCGTCCCCTTGAAGCTGGTCTTCCAGACCAGCATCCTCTCCTTGCGGCAGAAGGAGCAGGCGATTATCAAACAGGGCTGCCAGCAAATCGGCATTGATGTCACCTTGAAGGACGTCGATGCCGGCGTCTTCTTCAGCAGCGATGCCGGTAACCCGGATACCATCTCGCACTTTTACGCCGATCTGGAGATGTTCACCAGCACCGTGCCGAACCC
>DHIZ01000340.1:36804-61073 GCA_002404055.1 Chloroflexi bacterium UBA4733 | reverse complement strand
CTGTACAGCCAGGCGCTGACGGAGGTCGATCCACAGAAGCTGGCTACACTCATGCAGAAGATGAATGACCTCGTCGTGAGCAACTATGTGACGGTGGGGCTCATCGACCGCAAGAATGTTGACGCCAAAGCGAAGACGCTACTGGGGCCGGATGTTGCAGTCTTTGATGCCGACACATGGAACATTGCCGACTGGACCCGCCAGGGCTGAGCTCTAGCCACGGAGTATGCCGGAGTGAGCCGCTACTTTCTGCGCCGGATTCTGATGGCCGTACCCACGCTGATTGTGATCAGCATCGTGGTCTTCGGTATCCTGGCGTTGGCGCCAGGTGATCCGCTCAGTCAGTTTGCTGCGAATCCGGATGTGCCGCCGGAAGTGCGCATCCAGATTCGGCACGAGTTCGGTCTGGATCAACCGCTGCCGGTGCGCTACTTGAAGTGGGCGCTGGCCTTCGCGCACGGGAATTGGGGCTACTCCTTCGCCAGCCGCTCCAGCGTGAGCCTCCTCGTGTTGCAACGGGTGCCGACCGACCTCGGGGTGATCGGCGCGGCCTACCTGGTTGCCGTGCTGATTGCCCTGCCGATCGGCATCGTCGCGGCGGTAAAACAATACTCCTGGTTCGATCATGTGGCGACTACCTTCGCCTTCATCGGCTTCTCCCTGCCCACCTTTTTCACCGGTGTCCTGCTGATCCTCATCTTCAGCGTCCATTTCGGCTGGCTGCCCTCCATCTACAACACGCAGGTCCACCAGCCGCTGCAGATGCTCAAGCAGGCCATCCTGCCGATCGCTGTGCTGGCGCTGTTCCAGACGGCCAGTCTGACCCGCTACACCCGCGCCTCCGTGCTGGACAACGTCAGCGCCGACTACGTGCGGACGGCGCGCGCCAAAGGGCTAACCGAACGCAAAGTCATCATGCGCCACGTCGTGCGCAACAGCCTGATCCCGGTCGTGACGCTGATGGCCCTACAACTGCCGGCGGTCTTCACCGGCGCCGTCGTGACCGAGCAAATCTTCCGCGTCCCCGGTATCGGCTCCTTGCTGATCGCCTCGATTGAGAACAGCGATACGCCGGTGGTGATGGCCATCACCTTCGTCTTCGCCATCCTGGTCGTGATCTGCAATTTGCTGGCCGACTTGCTCTACGCGGTGCTCGACCCGCGTATTAAGTACGCCTGAGATGGCCGCTCCTGCGCGCGTGATCCGTGCCGGCCCGCCGCAAAAGACCGCTGAGTCCACCGACAGTGCGCCGATTTCCCGCCAGCACCGTTCCCTCTGGACCGACGCGCGGCGCAGCTTCTTTCGCCACCGTCCGGCGACCGTCGGCACCGCCGTGTTCATATTCCTGGTGCTGGCGACCCTGATCGGTCCACTGGTCTACCACGTCAAGGTCAGCGACGTTGATTTCGCGGCGGCTACGGCGCCGCCATCGTTGGCCCATCCGTTCGGCACCGACGACCTCGGTCAGGACGTGCTGGCGCGGGTGCTCTGGGGCGGACGCATCTCCATCGCCGTCGGCCTCTTTGCCATGCTGATCTCCATCACGGTCGGCACGCTGGTCGGCTCCATCGCCGGCTTCTTCGGCGGCATCGTCGATAGCGCCTTGATGCGGTTGACCGATGTCTTCATCTCCATCCCGCAGTTGCCCCTGTTGTTGCTGATCATCTACCTGTTCCGTGACCAGATCACGCACCGCTTCGGCACCGGCGGTGGTATCTTCCTGCTGCTCGTCGGCGTCATCGGCGGATTGAACTGGATGTCCACCGCCCGCCTGGTACGCGCCGGCTTCCTCTCTGTGCGGGAGAAGGAGTTCATGCTGGCGGCGCGCTGCATCGGCGTGCCGGCACGGCGCCAGATCGTGCGGCACATTCTGCCCAACGTGCTGAGCCCGGTCATCGTGGCCGGCACGCTCTCGGTAGGCTCCGCCATCATTGCCGAGTCCACGCTCTCTTTCCTGGGCCTGGGCTTCCCGCCTGATGTGCCGACATGGGGCCGTATGCTCTACGATGCGCAGAACTACCTCGGCCTGGCTCCCTGGATGGCCATCTTCCCCGGCCTGATGATCTTCCTGGCAGTGCTCTCCATCAACTACGTCGGCGATGGCCTACGCGATGCGCTGGACCCGCGGTTGGTGAAGTAGCGTCTTGGACGCGAACCGGCCGGAAGGCACAGGAACCCGTTTCGGTTCGACGTACAATGCCGGGTAATGGGTTGAGGCCCGATGGCGCGGAATGGTTGTCATTTGCGGTGTACAGGTGAGGAAGGATTCGCGCGGACATGCCCGGCATCGTAGACGCCAAGGTCGAGCGCTGGCTGCTCGCCGGAGTGCCGCCACGCAGCGGCGAGTTTCCGGCGGTGGAGGAGGAGGCGATCCGCCAGGGGATTCCCTGCATCGGGCCGTATGAAGGTCAGATCTTGTTCATGTTGGCGTCGCTCGCCAGCGCTCGCAGCATTTTGGAGATCGGCACGGCGACCGGCTACTCGGCGCTCTGGCTGGCGCGCGCGATTGCCGGCACCAACGGCAGGCTGACGACCGTCGAGCGCGACCCCGCGCGAGCGGCCGTCGCACGCGCCAATCTAGCGCGCTGTGGCTACGCCGAGATCGCGACCGTCGTCGAGGGCGATGGCTTCGCCTTCCTGGCCGGTGGGACGAGCACGTTCGACTTTATCTTCCTCGATATGGTCTCGGCACTGGAACAGTTGCCGCAGGTCGACCGCCTCTTCGCGCTCTGCCTGCAGCGGCTGGCTCCGAGGGGCGTGCTCGTCTCCGACAACGCCTTACACGCCGGGCAAGTGGCCGACGACCCGGTGCCGCCGGGGGCGCAACGCTACGCGCGCTACAACGAGCTCGCCGTCAATCATCCAGAGTTGGATACCGTATTGTTGTCAGTGCGTGACGGCCTGGCCGTCAGCCGGCGTCGTCCGTCTACAGGTAGAGGATACTAGTCAGTGCCACGACCTCTGTTCCGCTTCAGCGTCGTACCGTCCTTGCCGCCCGAACTGGAGCCGCTCTCCGCTCTCGCCTTCAACCTGCATTGGGAGTGGGACCCGGAGGCGATCGACCTCTTTCGCCGGCTGGACCCTGATCTCTGGGAAGCGTCGGGTCACAATCCGGTGCTCATGCTCGGGCATATCGACCAGGAACGCCTGCGACTGCTGGCGCGCGACGACGGCTTCCGCGCGCAGATGGAGCGCGTCACCGGACGGTTGCAGCGCTACATGAGTCGCCTGCCCACCTGGCTCGGCGTCGTGGGCCAGGAAAGCAAGCCACAGATCGCCTACCTGTCGGCCGAGTTCGGCCTGACGGAGTGCTTGCAAATATACTCCGGCGGTCTGGGCATCCTGGCCGGCGATCACATGAAGGCCGCCAGCGACGTGGGCCTGCCGCTGCTCGGCGTCGGGCTGCTCTACCAGGAAGGCTACCTCCGCCAGTACCTCAACCCGGACGGTTGGCAGCAGGAACGCTATCCGCAGAACGACTTTCACAACCTGCCGGTGCAGCCGGTGCCGGCTGAGGACGGGACACAACTCACGATCAGCGTCGACTTCCCAGGCCGGCCGGTACGGGTACGGCTCTGGAAGGCGCAGGTCGGACGAGTGCCCCTGTACCTGCTTGATACGAACGACCCGGAGAATGGCGAGGCTGACCGCGCCATCACCAACCAGCTCTACGGCGGCAACGACGAGAAGCGCATCCAGCAGGAGATGATTCTCGGCATCGGTGGGGTACGAGCGCTGGAACGCATGGGCCTGCATCCCCCCGTTTTCCACATGAACGAGGGGCACTCCGCCTTCCTGGCCCTGGAGCGCATCCACAATCTGATGACGCAAAAGGGCCTGTCCTTCGAGGAAGCCAGGGTGCTGGCGAGTGCCGGCAATGTCTTCACGACCCATACCCCCCTCACAGCCGGCAGTGACTACTTCCCGTCCGAACTGGTGGATCGCTACCTGAGCAGCTATTACGCTGCTTTCGGCATCTCCCGCGAGCAATTTTTGGCACTGGGGCGCCAAAATCCCCGTGACCAGAACGAGCGCTTCTGCACGACCATCCTCGCTTTGCGAGTGGCCAGCTTCTGCTTCGGTGTCTCCAAACTGCATGGGCGGGTCGCCAGGAACATCTGGCACGGCTGCTGGCCCGACGTGCCGGAGGACGAAGTGCCCATCGGCCACGTGACGAATGGCGTACACACCGCCACCTGGGCCTCCATCGACATGGCCTCGCTGTTGGAACGCTATCTTGGCCCGCGCTGGCACGAGGACCCGGCGGACAAGTCGCTCTGGGAAGGCGTCGCCAGCATCCCGGATGAAGAGCTCTGGCGCACGCACGAGCGGCGGCGGGAGAGGCTGGTTGCCTTCACCCGCCGTCGCCTGCGGGAGCAGCGTGTGGCTGCTGGAGCGCCGGCTGCCGATGTGGCCATGGCCGCGGAGGTGCTCAGCCCTGATGCGCTTACCATTGGCTTTGCCCGACGCTTCGCCACCTACAAGCGGGCGACTCTGCTCTTCCGCGATGTCGAGCGCCTGGCGCGCCTGCTCAACGACCGTGACCAGCCCGTCCAGATCATCATCGCCGGCAAAGCGCACCCGGTTGACGATCCGGGCAAAGACCTCATCCGCCAGATCGTCCACTTCACCCGGCGGCCGGAGCTGGCGCGCAACGTGGTTTTTCTGGAAGACTACGACCTGGTGGTTGCCCGTTATCTGGTGCAGGGCGTCGATGTCTGGCTCAACACCCCGCGCCGTCCCCAGGAGGCCAGCGGCACCAGCGGGATGAAGGCGGCGCTCAACGGCGCCCTGAACATCAGCATCCTTGATGGCTGGTGGGATGAAGCCTACACGCCGGAGGTGGGCTGGGCGATCGGCCATGGCGAGGAGTATACCGATCTGGAGCAGCAGGACCGTATCGAGTCCGACGCCCTCTATCACCTGCTGGAAGTCGACGTGCGCCGCTCGTTCTACGACCGTGGCAGCGACCGCCTGCCGCGCGAATGGATCGCTAAAGTCAAAGCAGCCATGCGCGCCATCTGCCCGGAGTTCAACACGCAACGCATGGTCCAGGAGTATGCCACTAAGGGCTACCGCCCGGCCGCCGATCGTTACACCCTCCTGGCGGCAGACGATGCCCACCGTGCGCGCGACGTGGCGGCCTGGCAAGTGTGCGTGCGCGAGCAATGGCCAGGCGTGCGTATCGTTGCGGTGAGCACCGACTCGCTCTCTTCCTTGCCGGTCGGGAGCACGTTCCAGGTTCGAGCGTCGGTTCATCTCGGCGCGTTGTCGCCGAACGACGTGGTCGTCGAGCTCTATGAGGGGCCGCTGGATCAGCAAGACATCATCGGCGCGCCGACGCTTACCGATATGGACTGGGACGGCAGCCAGGAAAACGATCTGTATCGCTTTAGCGGCACTGTCGTTTGCGACTCCAGCGGACAGCACGGTTACACCGTGCGAGTCGTGCCGCATCACCCGGACAATGCCGACCGTTTCGTCGAAGGGTTGGTACGCTGGGCGGAAACGCCGGCCTGACGCTCGCCCGGCGATCGTCAGGCGATCGTCAGGCCGAATGCCCGATTAGGCCACCGGATATACTGTTGGCCAAGTAAACAGGAGGTGATCCATGGCACATTCCGACCCGTTGGGCGCACGCAAGGCGCTGGCGCTGAGCAATGGCTCCGTGACGTACTACGACCTGAAGACGCTGGACGCCCAGGCCGGCGGCTTACACCGCCTGCCCGTGACAGTACGCATCTTCTTGGAGAACGTCCTGCGCCATGCCGGTAATGGCGTGGTGGAACCCTCACACGTCCAGGAGCTGGCACGCTGGCGGCCTGGCAGCGGTGTATCGACTGATTTCCCCTTTATGCCGGCGCGCGTCGTGCTGCAGGACTTTACCGGCGTGCCCTGCGTCGTCGACCTTGCTGCCATGCGCTCCGCGGTCGCCCGGATGGGCGGCGATCCGCAGCGCATCAACCCTTTGGTGCCCGCCGACCTGGTGATCGACCATTCGGTGCAGGTCGACCTGTTCGGCTCCTCTTTGGCCTTCAACGCCAACGTCGAGTTTGAGTACGAGCGCAACCACGAACGCTATGTGCTCTTGCGTTGGGCGCAGCAAGCCTTCGACGATTTCCGCGTGGTGCCGCCGGGTACGGGAATCGTGCATCAAGTCAACCTGGAGTATCTGGCCAAGGTGGTGCAGACCCGGCAGTCGGATGGGAAGACGCTGGCCTACCCGGATACGCTGGTCGGTACCGATTCCCACACCACCATGATCAACGGGCTCGGCGTGCTGGGCTGGGGCGTCGGTGGCATCGAGGCGGAGGCGGTATTGCTTGGTCAGCCGCTCTTCCAGCTCACGCCGATCGTCGTGGGCTTCCGCATGTATGGGGAAATGCGCGAAGGTACGACGGCGACCGATCTGGTGCTGACCGTGACACAACAATTGCGCAAGCACGGCGTCGTGGACAAGTTTGTCGAGTTCTACGGCCCCGGCCTGAGCAGCCTGACCTTGCCGGATCGCGCCACCCTGGCGAACATGGCGCCGGAGTATGGCGCGACAGCCGGTCTCTTCCCGGTCGACGACGAGACGCTGCGCTATCTGCGGCTCACCGGCCGCAGCGCCGAGTTGGTGGACCTCGTCGAGCGCTACAACAAAGAACAAGGCCTTTACCGCACCGATGCTACTTCGGCGCCGCTGTACAGCGAATCGTTGGATTTGGATCTTGCTACCGTCGAGCCAAGCCTCGCCGGACCGCACAACCCGCAGGAGCGGGTGCCTCTGGCGCAGCTCGGGCGAAGTTTCCGCAATGCTTTCCCCAAGGTATTCGTCCCGGCGACGGTGCCGGCGGGGCCACAATCCGCCACAGCAGTCGCCCGCTTCGAAGGGGAAGGCGGCGCGGCCGATGGAGCGCAGCAATCGTCGAAGCCGCAGACAGCCATCAATCCCCATGTCAACGACGTGCCGATTCAGTTGGATGGCATATCCACTTCCCTGCATCACGGCTCCGTGGCTATTGCCGCCATCACCAGTTGCACCAACACGTCCAATCCGGTGGTCATGATCGGGGCGGGCATTCTTGCCATGAAGGCGGTCGAACGCGGCCTCGACGTGAAACCCTATGTGAAGACGAGTCTGGCCCCCGGCTCGCGCGCCGTGACGGAGTACCTTTCCAACGCCGGACTTTTGCCGTACCTGGAAGCGCTGCGCTTCCATCTGGTGGGTTATGGCTGTACTACCTGCATCGGCAACAGCGGCATGGTGCTGGAGCCGGTGGCAGCGGCAGTGCAGGAGCACGACCTGATCGCCACGGCAGTTTTGAGCGGCAACCGCAACTTCGACGGCCGCATCAACTCGATGGTCCGGGCCCAATACCTCGCTTCGCCGCCGTTGGTCGTCGCCTATGCGCTGGCCGGTACTGTCGACATTGACCTGGACCGTGAACCGCTCGGCCATGACCCCAACGGCCAGCCGGTCTACCTGCGCGACATCTGGCCCAGCCGAGACGAGATTCAAGAG
The DNA here is from genome assembly GCA_002404055.1 of Chloroflexi bacterium UBA4733. Next base: position 53,566 of record DHIZ01000340.1, on the reverse strand, counting down.
GCAATTGGGCGGGCCGTCACGCCGCAGGTGTTCGCCGAGAACTACGCCCACGTGTTCGAGGGTGACGAGCGCTGGCGCCTGCTGCCGGTGCCGGAGGGCAACAGCTACGCCTGGGACGCCGACTCCACCTACGTCCAGGAGCCACCGTTCTTTGAGAATCTCCCCATCGAACCCGCGCCGATTCAGGACATCCACGGCGCTCGTGTCCTCGGCGTCTTCGGCAACTCGGTCTCGACGGACCACATCTCGCCGGCCGGCTCCATCGCCAAAGACAGCCCTGCCGGCAGCTTCCTGCTGGAGCACGGCGTTCGCCAGCGCGAGTTCAACACCTACGGCTCCCGCCGAGGGAACCATGAAGTGATGATGCGTGGTACGTTCGCCAACATTCGCCTCCGCAACCGCCTGGTTGGCGATAAGGAAGGCAACTGGACGAAGTACCTGCCGACGGGCGAGATCATGCCGATATACGACGCTGCCATGCGCTACCAGCAGGAGGGCATTTCGTTGCTGCTGCTGGCCGGCAAGGACTACGGTATGGGCAGTTCCCGGGACTGGGCCGCCAAGGGCGCCCTGTTGTTAGGTGTCAAGGCGGTGATCGCCGAGAGCTACGAGCGCATCCACCGCAGCAACCTCGTCGGCATGGGGGTGCTGCCGTTGCAGTTCCTACCCGGCCAGACGCCCGAGACGCTCGGCCTCACCGGCGAGGAGGTCTTCGACATCGTCGGCCTCGACAACCTCTCTCCGCGCCAGCACCTTACCGTGAAAGCGCGAGGCGGTAAAGAGCGCTCCTTCGAGGTGCTCGCCCGTATCGACAGCCCGATCGACCTCACCTACTACCAGCACGGCGGCATCCTGCCGATGGTGCTTCGCCAGTTGCTGGGGTGACGAGGTGACCCCACCCGCAGGCGCCCTCTACATAATCCCCAACTCCAGCTTGGCGTCCTCCGACATCATGCTGGGGTTCCAGGCCGGGCTCCAGACGATATCGACGTCGACTTCCTTGACGCCTTCCAAATCGGTGACGGCGCTCTCCACCGCGGTACCGATGTAGCCGCTGAGGGGGCAGCCCGGCGAGGTGAGCGTCATCGTGATCGCCACCAGACCGTTGGCGTCAATGCTCGTCTCATAGATCAGACCGAGGTCGACAATGTTGATGCCGATTTCAGGGTCAACGATCTGCCGTAGTGATTCGCGGATCTCTTCTTCGGTTGCCATAGCCATGGGTAGTGCTCCTTCTCTTCTTCGGGAAAATTAGTTGGCGAGGCGGAAGCCCAGGGTGCGGCCATCCGTCGCGTCCAGGGCGATCTCTAGCCGTTGTGCCTTGTAGATGCTCCCGCCGGCCCGTGGCATGCCGACGGCGGCACGCACGATGACTAGCCAGATCAGGGCGTCGTCAGCGCCACGGGCAGTCAACCAGCCTTTGGCATCGGCGAATTTGGCGCGCAGACAGGAGAGGGTCTCCGCCTGCGGCGCGCCAAGCTGCATCGCCACGTCGCAGGCGATCGCGCTGGCCTGGTCGCGCGTCGGCGCTGTGCCCGCCGAGACCGCCGGCCGCACCGGCACAGCGCCATGGGGCGGCGCGAACCGCTGATCGATCATCGTTTCCATGCCTCACGTTTCGAGCCGCAGCCTGCCATTATCGCCTCGTGCTCTGATAGTATACGGCAGGGACCGGGCAACGACTGCAGCCCTGCGAAAGAGAGGTGTCCTCCTATGCATAAGTCCACACACGGTCGGATCGCCCAGCTTGCCATCTCTCCCGGTGGCGTACCGAAACTGCCGGTGACCGAAGCGGTCGTCGATGAGATGGGTCTGGCCGATGATCGGCATCGTGGCTCCGGCCACGGCGGGCCCGAGCGCGCGGTCTGTCTGTTCGCGTTGGAAGTGATCGAACGATTGCAAGCGGAAGGGCACCCTATTGCGCCCGGCACCGCTGGCGAGAACGTCACCATCGCTGGTCTCGATTGGCGCCTTGTCACACCCGGCGTGCGCCTGCGGCTCGGCAACGACGTCCTGCTGGAAGTGACCCGCTACACGACCCCCTGCCTGAACATCGCTTTCTCCTTCACCAACGGGCAGTTCGCGCGTATCCTGTACGAGGATCATCCCGGCGAGAGCCGGGTCTACACGCGTGTTGTCCAGCAAGGCACCCTGCGGACCGGAGATCCGGTAGAACTGTTGGTGGAACCGGCCGCCGTGTGGTGATGGAGTCGATACGTGGCCCGTTCCGAACTGGAAGTGCTCCAGGAGCGCAATCAAGCGCTGCATGCCGACCTGGCACGCACCCAGGCGCAACTGCATTCGCTGCTGGAAGCCAGTCTGGCCGTCGTCTCCAGCCTCACGCTGCACGACGTGCTGCAAACGGTGCTGGCCGGCGTCCGCGCGCTGTTTGACGCACGGGCCGCTGCCGTCTGGCGGCGCGACGATAGTGGGCGGCTGCGCCGGCTGGCGAGCAGCGGTCTCAGTCGCGCTTATGCGCGCGAGGTGGCCCACCAGCAGCCGGACGAGGGCGTGACGGCTCAGGTAGTCCAGACGGGGCAGCCCGTTGCCGTGGCTGACATGAGGCAGCAGCCGGAAATCGAGACCGGTGACCCCTTGGAGCAAGAAGGCCTGCGTTCGCTGTTGAGTGCGCCGCTCTTTAGCGAAGGGCAGCCGATCGGGGCCCTGAACGTCTACCTGCCCGAGCCGCACCTTTTCACGGCGGCGGAGGTGGGCCTGCTGGTGGGTTTCGCCAACCAGGCGGCGGCGGCTATCGAGCAGGCGCTGGAGCGGGCGCGCACCAAACGGGCGCTCGCCGAGGTGTCGCACCAGAAGGAATTGCTCGACGCCATCGTACGTCACGCGGAAGACGGCATAGTGGCACTTGATGGCGCGGGTTGCATGGTGCTGTTTAGTCCAAGCTGCGAGCGGTTGTTCGGGGTGCTCGCCCGCGATGCCATCGGGAAGCTGCTGCACACGGTGCTGGACTGCCACGATGAGGGCGGTCGTTGTCCCGTGCGCGATGTGCTGATCGCCGGGACGGCGAATGCCTACGTGGAGACACTCGTCCGCGTCAGTGGCGGGCAGGAGCGCTGGTTTGGCGCCACGATCGCTCGTGCCCGCGGCGGTCCGGCCCAGGAGGTGCGCTGGGTGATCGTTCTGCGCGACGTGACCGCCTCCCGCGAGCTGGTCCGGATGAAGTCCGAATTGCTCTCCACCGTCTCCCACGAGTTGCGCACACCACTCACGTCCATTCGGGCGCTGAGTGAACTGTTAACGGACCATGACTTTGCCGCCGCCGACGTGTACGTGCTGGCCGGCACCATCAACCGGGAGTCGGAGCGGCTGGGACGGCTGGTGCAGAATGTGCTGGATGCCGCGCGCCTGGATGCCGGCACCCTGCCGTACCATCCCCGTCCGGTGGATGTTGCCGAACTGGTAAGGGAGGCGCTGGCGCTGCCACGCCATCTGGCGCCCGAGCGGACTTTCCAGGTCGATATCTCCAGTAATCTGCCGTTAGTGGAAGCCGACCCGGACCGGCTGCGCCAGGTGATCGATAACTTGTTGTCCAACGCGCTCAAGTTTTCTCCGCTGGAGACGCCTATTGCAATCCGGGCAGGACAGCAGGGGGAACAGTTGCGGCTGAGTGTCAGCGACAGCGGTCCGGGCATACCGGTTGACCAACAGCCGCTGCTCTTCCGACGCTTCGCGGGGCAGCCCGGCAGCGCGGCAGGCGTCGGCCTCGGTCTCTACCTGACGCGCGAGCTCATGACCCTGCTGCACGGTCAGGTCGGGTACGAGAGTCAACCCGGCAGGGGGGCTACATTCTGGATTACCTTACCGCTGGCGGCAGCCGGATGACGCCTACGCCGGAACCGCAGCGCATCCTGGTCGTGGAAGACGACCCGGGTGTGCGGCTCAGTCTGCGTGTTGCCTTCGAGCGCCAGGGTTTCCTGGTGGAGGAGGTCGCCACCGGCGGCGAGGGGCTAGAACGGGTAACGCTCCGGCCACCAGACGTGGTCATCCTCGATCTCATGTTGCCCGACCTTGACGGCATTGAGCTGTTCCACCGCTTGCGCCGGTTGCAGCCCGACCTACCGATCGTTATGCTCACGGCTCGCGGCGATGAAGTGGACCGCATCGTCGGCATGGAACTGGGCGCCGACGACTATGTCACGAAGCCGTTCAGCCCGCGTGAACTGATCGCCCGTGTGCGTGCCGTGCTGCGCCGCAGTGTACGTGGCAGTCCAGATGAGGGCGACGCCTGGCGTTTTCGCGATTTGGTGATCCGGTCCCAGGCGCGAACGGTGACCGTTAGTGGGCGTGACATCGTGCTAACGCGCACCGAGTTCGACTTGCTGGCCTACCTGGCGCAGCGGGCAGGCGCCGTCGCCACGCGCGACGAGTTGGTGCAGGCCGTCTGGGGCTACGTCACCGAAGGCGAGTCGCGCTTGCTCGACGCGCACATCCGCCATCTGCGGGCCAAGATTGAGCCGGAGCCACGGGCGCCCCGCTACCTGCTGACGGTACGCGACGTTGGCTACAGGCTCGGCCGGTAACGGCTGGCGCCCAACCGCGACCGCGTGAATTCGAAGTCTTGCAACTTTGCGATATTGCACCTATAATCCCCCGACGATGCTGTTCCGAGCAGTCTTGCAGCGAAGGGGACGTAACGATGTCTGGCCAGACCCCGTTCGATCGGCGTCCCACGACGCCGAACGGACACCATGGGCGTTGCCGCCGGTATGCGGCTCTGGCGTCTGGGGGTCTCCTCCTGCTCTTCCTGGCAGGCTGCGCTGCGCAGCCGCAAAACAGCCTGGCGCCGGAGTCGGATTACTCCCAGAACATTCAAAATCTCTTCGCGCTGACGTTCTGGGCCGCTGTCGGCGTGTTCCTGATCGTCGGGGGCGTGCTCGTTTACGCCGCCATTCGCTTTCGCGGTCGGCCTGGCGACCCCCGGCCCCGGTTGTTGCAAGGTAACCGCAGCCTGGAGATTGCCTGGACCGCTGTGCCTATCGTGATCTTGATGTTCATTGGCGTGCCGACTGTTGGTTTGATCTTTCAAAGCGGCGGTGACGCGCCGGCAAACTCCTTGCAAGTGACGGCGATCGGTCACCAGTGGTGGTTTGAATTTAAGTATCCGGACCAGCACGTCGTCACTGCGAACGAGATGCACATACCCACTGGCCGGGCAGTGAATGTCGCCTTGCAGTCGGCGGACGTCATCCACAGCTTCTGGGTACCGAAGCTCGCCGGCAAACGCGACATGATCCCCAATCACACCAATTACATCTGGTTCACGCCGGAGCACACCGGCACCTACTTTGGCCAGTGCGCGGAGTTTTGCGGCATTTCCCATGCCAACATGGGCTTCCGGGTCGTCGTCGATAGCCCGGCGGATTTCGCCGCCTGGCTGGCGGCCCAGCAGCGCCCTGCCGCTGCGCCGAGTGGCGCGCAGTTGCAGGCCGGCGCTACCGACTTCACCAGCGCGGGGTGCGCCGCCTGTCATCAAATCGGCGCCACTGCCCCAACCGGTTTCCCGGTCAATGGCCTCACCATTATTGGTCCCAATCTCACGCACTATGGCAGCCGGGGCACATTGGCCGGCGGCGAAATGGTCAATAACGCCCAGGACACGTCCGTCTGGTTAGCGGATCCCGACGCCGTCAAGCCGGGCAATCTGATGTCCACTTTCATCCATAAGGGTCAACTGCCGCCGCAAGAGGTGCAAGACCTGACCGCCTATCTGGAGAGCCTGCAATAACCTAGCTGAGCGATGGGTATCGTCTGGCCAGGCCGGCGTCGACCAATGGACTCGCAGCACTGAAGGGGAGATTGGCAAGCACATGGCAACGATCGCACATCCCGGCATTCTCACGCAGCCCGCTAAGTATGGGGCGATGCGGGGTCTGGTGAGCTGGCTTACCACGGTAGATGCCAAGCGAATCGGCATCCTCTACGGCGGCTCAGCATTCGTCTTTTTCCTCATCGGCGGCATTCAGGCGATGCTCATGCGCATCCAGCTCGCTCAGCCCAACGAGCACGTCATCAGCCCGGATCTCTACAACCAACTCTTCACCATGCATGGTACGATCATGATCTTCCTGGTCATCATGCCGCTGAATGCTGCCTTCTTCAATTACATCGTGCCGCTCATGATCGGCGCGCGCGATGTCGCCTTCCCGCGCCTGAATGCCTTCAGCTTCTGGATTTTCCTGGCTGGCGGCCTGCTCATGAACGCCAGCTTCTTCCTGGGCGGCGCTCCCAACGTCGGTTGGTTTGCCTATGCCAACTTGACCGAGCCCACCTTCTCTCCTGGGCACGGCGTCGACTTCTGGCTGTTCGGGTTGCAGATGCTGGGGTTCTCCTCCCTGGCCGCGGCGTTCAACTTCATGATCACGATCATCAACATGCGGGCCCCAGGGATGCGCTTTCTGCGCATGCCGCTGCTCGTCTGGATGACGCTCGTCACTACCTTCTTGTTGATCCTCGCCTTTCCCGTCCTCACTGCTGCCCTGGTCGAGTTGATGTTTGATCGCTTCTTTAACACTAACTTTTTCAATACGGCCGCCGGAGCAAACCCACTGCTGTGGGTGAATCTCTTCTGGATCTTCGGCCACCCGGAGGTCTATATCTTGATCATTCCCGCCATGGGCGTGATCTCGGAAATCATGGCGACCTTCTCGCGCAAGCCGCTATTCGGCTATCCAGTCGTGGTCTTCTCCGGCATCTCCATTGCCTTCATGGGCTTCGGTGTCTGGGCGCACCACATGTTTTCCGTCGGGCTCGGTCCGATAGCCGACTCAGTGTTCGCCATCTTCACGATGATGATCGCCATCCCTACCGGCATTAAGGTGTTCAACTGGGTCGGGACGTTGTGGAACGGCTCCCTGAACGTCAAGTCGCCGCTCCTCTACGCCCTCGGCTTTATCTCCATGTTTATCGTGGGCGGGCTCAGCGGCATTATGCATGCCATACCGCCGGCGGACTTGCAACAGCACGGCACGTACTTCGTGGTCGCCCACTTGCATTACGTGCTCTACGGCGGCAGCATTTTTGGTCTGTTCGCCGGCATCCATTACTGGTTCCCCAAATTCAGCGGCCGCATGCTTGACGAGAAGCTGGCGCAGATCACCTTCTGGGTGATGTTCTTCGGCTTCAACGTTACCTTCTTCCCCATGCACTTTACGGGCCTGCAGGGCATGCCCCGGCGGGTGTATACCTACTCGGCGGCCCTGGGAGTCAGCGATCTGAACCTGCTCTCCACGATCGGCTCCTTCATCCTGTTCGCCAGCGTGGCGATGTTCACCTGGAACATCATCATCAGTTTGCGTCAGGGAAAGCTTGCCTCCTGGGATCCCTGGGACGGCGCCACCCTGGAATGGGCAACGTCCTCGCCACCGCCTGAGTACAACTTCGCCGTGATTCCGACTGTGCTCGGTCGCGAGGCGTTCTGGCAGTTGAAGTATCCGGAGTGGCGCGGCGCAGGGCGAGCCTCGCCCGAATCGCTCGGCATGGTACCGGTCGCCGGCGGCGCTGGAACGGTGACGGACGCGGTGGCGCTCCAACCCCAGCCGGTCCAGATACACATGCCCCGACCCTCCTGGTATCCCCTCATCGTTGCCTTAGGTGTGCTCTTCTTGCTGACCGGCGTGATCTACACCTTCGTCCTTTCGGGTATCGGGCTGCTGCTCATGCTCTTCGGCGTCTATAGCTGGGTGTTTGAGCCCCCACCGGGTCCGCCAGCGTTGGTGCCGGCAGCCGAGGTGGCGAGGGTGACATTCGTCCCGGGGCACGTGCCATCCTGGATTCATGAATCGCCGGAGGATCGCTAAGCCATGGCAATTGCCGTTCCCGCCGTCCATCCTGAGGCCGAGGTCACGTCGACCGGTTTGCATCATCGGAAGCTGCTGATCTGGGCGTTCTTAGGCTCCGACTGCCTGTTCTTTGGTACCTTCATCAGCACCTACATGCTCTACCGCGGCCAGAGCGTCTCGGGTCCGACGCCAAGCCAGGTCTTCAACATTCCTTATACATCGGTCAGCGCGTTCGTTTTACTGATGAGCAGCCTCGCCATGGTGCTTGCCCTGGCCGCCATCCAGCGGGGTGACGTTCGACGCCTACGGATCTGGATCATGGCGACGGCGCTCCTCGGCATGACCTTCCTCGGCGGCCAGTTTTACGAGTTCACGACGTTCTACACGCACGACGGACTGACGCTGCACGGGAATATCTTTGGTACTACCTTCTTCGTGCTGACCGGCTTCCACGGAGCCCACGTGACGATCGGCTGCATCTGGCTGTTGTCGATCTTTGTCCTGTCGTTTAATGGCAAGATCCGGCAGGACAACAGTCTGGACGTGGAGATTGCCGGCCTGTACTGGCACTTCGTGGATATCGTCTGGATCATTATCTTCACGCTGGTCTATCTCGTTCCGGTATGACCGGTAAGGTCAGGCGCGTGGGCCAGCAATGGGCAGCGCTTGCTAGCAATGTTTGGAGACGAGCATGAGCGAAGAATTGGTGCAGCAGCATCCGGCCATGGCTGCCGGAGGGCATGGGGCTGTCGAGCATTCGGGAGAAGGCTATGGCTACGCGCGGGTGGCGGGCGAGCATGGCCATCCGAACGCAGTCCGGTACGTCCAGATCGCGACGGTTCTTGCCATTCTGACCGCCTTTGAGGTCGCAGTCTATTACACGGAAGCGATCCGCGTGTACCTCGTCCCCATCTTGCTTACGCTCTCCTCAGTGAAGTTCGTGATGGTTGTCCTGTTTTACATGCACCTGAAGTTCGATAGCCGCCTCTTCTCGGCGCTGTTTACGCTCGGACTCATGATTGCCGGGGCCCTCCTCTTGGCGCTGCTCTTCATGTTCCGCTCTTTCTTTTTCGCCGGTATCGCAGGATAGGCGGGGGACGCCATCGTGTTTGTGGGCTGGCGCGCCGACCCGTCGGTTTGGGCGGGCGTTCTCATCGCCGGAGGCCTCTATGCCGGTTACGGCGGCGCCTGGCGTCGGGACGCGCTGGAGTCCCGGCGACCCACGTCAGCTCAGGTGGCGAGCTTTGGCCTGGGGCTGCTCGTGCTGCTATTGGCGCTAGAGTCCCCGCTGGATGTTCTTGCCGATCAGTCCTACTTCTTCGCGCACATGCTGCAACACCTGGTCCTTGTACTTGTCGTGCCGGTCCTGTTGCTGGCCGGGACGCCGGGGAGGCTCCTTCGACCCATCCTGACAGTGCCGGCGATTGCGCCGGTCTTTCGGTTGCTCACGCAGCCCCTCGTCGCTACGCTGCTGTTCAACGCGGTGTTCGCCGTGGCGCATGTCCCGTCCCTATTCGACGCGGTGTCGGCCAACGAGGCGTTGCACGCCGGCGAGCACCTCATCTTCCTGGTCACCGGATTGCTGCTGTGGTGGCCCGTGCTGGGCCCATTGGAGGAGTTCCCGCGGCTATCCTATCCCTTGCAGATGGGCTACCTCTTCCTCCAGACGCTTCCCTGCTCTGTCGTGGCAGCACTCATTACGTTGTCGAGTGGCCCGCTCTACAGTCAGTATGCCGTGTGGCGGGGGGGGGGCCTGACACCTCTAGAGGACCAGCAGATCGGCGGCCTCCTGATGTGGATCGGCGGCAGTCTGTATTTCTTCCTCGCCATGGCCGTCGTATTCTTCCTCTGGGCGGATCAGGAAGAGCGGCAAAAGAATCGACCGGCGCGTAGCGAGACGGTGGCGCAAGGCATTTAAAGGAGGACACGATGTCGGAAAAGTCCATGTCACACTGGGCGGCGCTGGCAGTGCCGCTTGGCGTCGTGGCGTTCGTGGTTGGCGGCGTCAGTACGCTGGGAGAGGTGTTGCTGCACAGTCCGCGTGTGCTGACGCCAGTTGTCGCCCTGTCTTTTGCCCTGCTGGTGACGTTTGGCGCCGCCTACCTCTCCTGGCGCGAAGGCAAACGCATGGAGTCGCCATCGCCATCGCAGTCGTCACCAACGCGAACTGAACACTAAGGCCGCCTCGCCTCTTGCTCTCCGCCGGCCTCGGTGCTTACCGAGGAGAGGCCGATAAAGGAGCCAATGAGCGCGCCGGCACTGGCGCCGAAGGCGACACCGGCGAGGGCGCCCAAGGAAACGGGCACGGAGCCGCCTAGGAAGAGCGATATGGCGACGCCGACGATTGCGCCGAGGATTCCTGCCACCACCATGCCGAGCGCTAGGCCGCGCTCAGCCGCCAGATTAGCCAGCGTTGTGTGCCTGCCGGGACGGCCATCTAGCTCAACCCCCTCAGCCAGTTCCAGGGCATACATCTCGCCCAGGGTGGCGCCGTACACCAGGTGAAGGATGAGGTTGCCGATAATCGGCAACGGTCCGGCCCCAATGGCCAGTCCCAGGAATCCCGCGCCGACAAGCGGCAGGAACACGACTAGCGATAGCACCCAGGGACCGAGCGCGAAGAGTGCGCCGCGCTGCCAGCCGGGACCCGGCAGGCGGGATTCGAACATGAGGACATAGACGAGAGACCAGATGATGCCGACGCTGAGATGCACGAGCAAGGCCTTGGCAAGGGCATCCTGAACAGTGGCGGTCGCTGAGTTGCGTGTGAGGGCCACCAGCCAGGCGCCGAAGGCGCCCGAGATGACTTGGCCAAGCACACTTGCCAGGACATAGGCGAGCAGAGCAACGGCTCCTGCCAGCGTCGTGCCGACAAAGCCGGCGAGCAGCGCACGCGCTAGCTGGTCGCTTCTATTCGAACTTGCAGACAAAAGCATGGCACCACCTGTTCAAATCCAACCATCGCGGAAAGAAACGAGGGATACATGCAGGCGACACTGCCACATCAACGTCGCAAGTGCACACTTCTAAACCGACTCCATCATACGGCAGTACTGGCTAGCCGTCAAGTCGGACGTGCGGCCAGCGGCCATAGACTACTGGCAGTATTTACCCAGCCAGACGTCCAGACAGCACCGGTATACACCGGCGGCGCGGAGGAAAGGTGCTACTATGCGGGTTGCAAATCGACCGGAGGGGACATGCCGTTATCACCACCAGAATTGGCGCGACGTATGGCAGCACGTAAAAGCGTCCTCCGCCTGCTCGCTCTCGCCTCCGGCGCCGCCCTGTTGCTGTCTGGCTGTGGCGAAGGCTCCAACATGCTGGACCCGCACGGCGTTGGCGCCAGCGATATCGCCGGCCTGTTCTGGGTCATCCTCTGGATGGCTGTGGGCGTGTTTGTGGTCGTGGAGGGTCTCATCCTCTACGCCGTCATCCGTTTCCGGGCCCGTCCGGGTGCGCCGCTGCCGCGCCAGGTCCAGGGCAACACACCCATAGAAATTGCCTGGACAATTCTGCCGACGGTCGTCTTGCTCGGCGTCCTAGTCGCCACCTTTACGACGATGAAGGCGGTAGCTTCGCCGGCGCCGAAGGCGATTGACGTGACAGTGACAGGGCACCAGTGGTGGTGGGAGTTTGACTATACGCAGCAGGGCGTAGCGACGGCCGGAGAGTTGCATATCCCCGTCGATCAAGATGTCACGCTGCACGTCAAGTCGGACGACGTGGTGCATAACTTCTGGGTGCCGGAGTTGGATCGGAAGGTGCAGGCGATTCCGGGGCATGACAACATCGTGCCAATCCATGCCACGGCGATCGGTACGTACCATGGCTTCTGCGCAGAGTTCTGCGGTCTGGAGCACGCGCTGATGCGCTTCGACGTCATCGTGCAAAGTCCCAGCGATTACGCGGCCTGGCTGGCGGGGCAACAGGCCCCTCCGACGGCGCCGGCTACAGCCCAGGAGAAGACCGGCACCGCCGATTTCGCGGCTGCCGGGTGCGCCATCTGCCATCAACTGGGCGCTAACCCCGCGCCTGGTTACCCCCATAACGGTATCACCATTCGCGGCCCCAACCTGACCCACTATGGCAGCCGCGGCATTATGGCGGGCGGTGTCATGGCGAATAATCCAACGGACATGACGCACTGGCTGTCGGCGCCGAACGCGATGAAGCCGGGCAATATGATGACAATCTTCATCCACGATGGCCAGTTGCCGCCGCAAGAGGTGCAGGACCTGACGGCGTACCTGGAGAGTCTGAAGTAGCTCTGGTCGAGCAAAGGAAATTACTATGGCGACAAATACCGGCGCAGTTGCTGCCTCCACTCGACGGCGTTTTCAAGACTCTGGATTGGTCGACTGGGTTACCACCAGCGACCACAAGAAGATCGGCATCCTCTACCTGCTGACGTCGGGCTTCTTCTTCCTGGTCGGTGGCATTGAGGCGATGATCATGCGCATCCAGTTGACGAAAGCCAACTTACAGATCATCTCGCCGGAGCTGTACAACCAGCTCTTTACCATGCACGGCACCACCATGGTGTTCCTGGTGGCGATGCCGATTCTGGCCGGCTTTGGCAACTACTTCGTGCCGTTGCAACTCGGGGCGCGTGATATGGCGTTCCCCAAACTCAACGCGCTGGGCTACTGGTTTTTCCTGTTTGGCGGCATCTTCATCAACCTGGGCTTTCTCGTCAACCAGGCCCCGGATACCGGTTGGTACAACTACGCTAACCAGACCGAACTTGCCTACACGCCGGGCCTCAACGAAGACTTCTGGGCCCTGGGTATCAACATTCTGGGGGTTGGCTCTATCACCAGTTCGGTCAACCTGGTGGTCACGATTGTCAAGATGCGGGCTCCGGGCATGAGCTTTAGCCGGCTGCCGATCTTCTGCTGGACGTTGCTGGTGATGGCAGTGCTGATTCTGGCGGCCATGCCCTCGCTGACGACCTCCAGCATCGAAATCTTCCTCGACCGGCACATCGGCACCTCCTTCTATCAGGTTGCCGGCGGTGGTGATCCGATTCTCTGGCAGCACGAGTTCTGGTTCTTCGGTCACCCGGAAGTGTATATCTTGATCTTGCCCGCGATGGGCATGATCTCCGAGATCATCCCCGTCTTTTCGCGCAAGCCGCTCTTTGGCTACTCCTTCATCGCCTGGTCGACCGTGGCAATCGGCTTTCTGTCCTTCGGTGTCTGGGCGCACCACATGTTCGCCGCCGGCTTGCCCCTGGTTGCCGAAGGGTTCTTCGCCTTCAGTACCGTCATCATCGCCATCCCCACCGCTGTCAAGATCTTCAACTGGATGGCGACGCTGTGGGGCGGCTCGTTGATCTTCACCAGTGCGCTGCTGAACGCTGTGGCCTTCGTCTCCATGTTCACCATCGGCGGCTTGACCGGTGTGATGCTGGGCGTCGTCCCGATCGACTGGCAGGTCAACTCCAGCTACTTCGTCGTCGCCCACTTTCACTATGTGCTCTTTGGCGGCACCATGTTCGGTGTCTTCGCCGGTACCTATTACTGGTTCCCCAAGATCACCGGGCGACTGCTGGACGAGGGGTTGGGCAAGCTCCACTTCTGGATGACCTTCATCGGCTTCAACGTCACCTTCTTCCCGATGCACATCGTCGGCATCCTGGGAATGTCGCGACGTATCTACACCTATCCGGCCGGCGAGGGCTGGACTGGCTACAACGTCATCGAGACGATCGGCGCGTTCATCATCTTCTTCGCTACGCTGGTCTTCATCGTCAACTTCTTCCGCAGTCTCCGCCAGGGCGAGGTGGCCGGCGACAACCCCTGGGGCGCCTACACGCTGGAGTGGGCCACCACATCCCCACCGCCCGTCTACAACTTCAAGACTATCCCGACGGTACGCGGGCGGCGTCCGGTCTGGGATCTCGATCATCCGGATGACCCGGACTGGAAGCGAGGGCACGCGTAATGGAGAGTCACGACCACGGCGGCGTTATAACCGGGGTGGAAGAGCCTGAAGAAGAGCATATCCACCTGCCCGGTCCCAGCGGCTGGCCGTTCGCCCTGGCCTTTTTTCTTTTTGTGGTCATGTTCGGGTTACTGATCTTCCCGCATACCGGTGACGCCAACGTCGGCGCGGGTCGTTGGATACTGACGGGCGTGGTGGCGGCGATCGGCGCGATCGGCATGGGTTGGTCCATCGTGGCCTGGGGTGTGCAGATCAGCGAGGCATAGGGTCAGGCGAGCAGAGAGTTGGGAGACGGTATGGCAACGATGGGCGCGCACGCGACCACCCATTCGACCGAGATGTCGATTGGCGGCCGCAGCATGGAGTGGTGGGCCATGGCCACCTTCATTGCTTCGGAGGCGATCTTCTTCGCCACGCTAATTTCCAGCTACCTGTTTCTGCGCTTCAGCTTGCCGGCCTGGCCGCCGGCCGGTCATCCTCGCCTGGAGTTGACCCTGCCGCTCATCAACACGGTGATCCTGTTCTCCAGCGGTGTCCCGCAGCATCTGGCCAGCCAGGCCATCAAGCGCGGCGACCGCAAGGGCCACCAACGCGGCACGATCATGGCGATGGTGCTGGGTTTCCTCTTCCTCTGCGGTCAGGCCTGGGAATATACGCACGTTGGCTTCACACCAGGCGACGGCGTCTTCGGTTCGACTTTTTTCGTGACCACCGGCTTCCACGGCGCGCACGTCACCGTTGCCCTCATCTTTTTACTGATTACGCTGATTCGATCGTACCAGGGTCACTTCACTCCGGAGCACCACTTCGGCGTCGAGGCTGCTACCATGTACTGGCACTTCGTTGACGCCGTCTGGGGCGCACTGCTGATCACCATATATCTGCTGTAGGGGGACTACTATGGATCGAACAAGACAGCGTGCTCGTGGCCTGCTGATCGCCGGCATCGTCCTGATCGTCATTGGCGCCGGGTTGATGGACCAGGCCGGGCGCAGCCACGAAGACCTCTGGTGGAATATCTCCGGCGCTTTTGCTTTCGCCGGCTTTCTGCTGAGCGTCGTTTCCCTGTTCATGGCCGAAGGCAGCGCGTTGCTGCCGCACCGACTGCGCTCGGCGCGTTCGGGAGCGATCGGGAAGCATTCGGAATAAGAAGTGGACAGGGCCGCGACTGCCGGAGGGGGAGAGACAGGGCCGCGACTGCGGTCTGCGGCCAAGTCAGGCCAAGTCAGGGGGCGATTGCGGTCGCAGTCCTGCGCTGGCACCGCAGTGCCCTTCGTCGCTTGGCCGCAGACCGCAGTCGCGGCCCTGCCCTGTGAAGGAGAACTGATGACAACAATACCGCCGCACGATATCGCCGCTCTGGAGCGCCGCGCCCGCGCCGTTCGGCGGCATATCGTTGAGATGACAGCAAACGCCGGCGTCGGGCACCAGGGCGGCCCACTATCGGCGTCCGATCTCTTTGTGGCGCTCTACTTCCATGCGCTGCACGTCGATCCAGCCCGACCCAACTGGCCGGACCGTGACCGGTTCGTGCTCTCCAAGGGCCACGCTGCCTGCGGCTTCTATGCCACGCTGGCTGAACGGGGTTTTTTCCCAACGGAGGAACTGCTTACCTTTGGTCTGTTGAACAGCCGCCTGCAACTGCACCCCGATATGCACCTGCTGCCCGGCGTCGAAGCCTCGACCGGCTCACTGGGTCAGGGGATGTCGATCGCCGTTGGTATGGCTTTGGGGGCCAAAATGGACCATCGCCCCTTCCACGTCTACACCATGATCAGCGACGGCGAGAGCCAGGAAGGACAGATCTGGGAAGCGGCGATGTCCGCCGCGAACTGGCATCTGGATACGTTGACGGCCGTGCTCGACTACAACGACGTCCAGCAAAGCGGCAGCGTGTCCCACCAGATGGATATTGCGCCGGTCGTCGACAAGTGGCGGGCCTTCCGTTGGCACACGCTGGAAATCGACGGCCACGATATGGCCGCCATCGTGCAGGCTCTGGACGAGGCGCGGGCAGTGGCGGGCAAGCCTACCATCATCATTGCCCATACGGTCAAAGGGAAAGGCGTCTCCTTCATGGAGCATTCCTTCGAGTGGCACAGCAAGCCGCTCACGCCGGAATTGACGGCCCAGGCGCTGGCCGAGTTGGGAGCCTGAGAGCTGATGCGAGCACTGCGCGATGTCTTTGGGACGGCTTTGGTCGAGTTGGGACGCAGTAACCCCCGCATTGTCGTGCTGGATGGCGATCTCGCCACGTCGACGCGGGTGACGGACTTTCGGGACGCTTTTCCCGAACGGTTCGTGCAGGTCGGCATCGCCGAGCAGAACATGGTTGGCGTGGCGGCCGGACTGGCCAGCCTTGGCAAGATTGCCGTCGTCTCCAGTTTCGCCGTCTTCCTCAGTAAACGGGCATTGGATCAAGTCAGCATTTCCGTGGCGCACGCCGGGGCCAACGTCAAGCTGATCGGCGCCTACACCGGCATCCTGACCGGGCACACCGGAGCGACCCACCAGGCGGTGCAGGACACGGCAATTATGCGCGCTACCCCCGGCATGGTCGTGGTGGACCCAGCCGACGAGTTGGAACTCCTCACCTGCCTGGAAGCCATCCTGGAATACGACGGCCCCGTCTATTTCCGGCTCACACGGGATGCCTGGCCGGATGTCTCGCCGCCGGGCTACCGCTTCCAACTGGGCAAAGCCTGCCAGGTGCGCGAGGGCGGCGACCTCACCATCATTGCTGGCGGACCGCTGGTGAGCCAGTCGCTGGAGGCGGCGGCGACACTGGCGCACGAGGGCGTCGACGTGCGCGTCATTAACATGGCATCGATCAAACCGCTGGACGACGAGGCAGTGGTGCGCGCCGCTCGCGAGACGGGCGCCATCGTCACCGCCGAGAACCACTCCATCTACGGCGGCCTCGGTGGCGCCGTGGCGGAAGTCGTCGGCGAACGCTGCCCGGTGCCGGTTCGCCGCATCGGCATCCGCGACGTGCTCGCTGAGAGTGGACATAACAT
>DHIZ01000340.1:0-36724 GCA_002404055.1 Chloroflexi bacterium UBA4733 | reverse complement strand
GAATTGCTGCACAAGTACCACATGGACGCGCCAGCAATTGTGGTGGCGGCACGAGAAGCCCTGGCGATGAAGCGGGTGCGCTAGACGTACCCGTAGCCTACTCCTGGCCCAGCTCCTTGAGCCGGCGGCGCAATGCCGCTAGCTCGGCGTCTCGGCGCGCAAGCTCCGCGTCCCTGCGGGCTAGTTCCCGCTGGAACTCGCCCTCGCGCAACTGGCGGCGACCGTTGGAGGCGTAGACTGCTACCTGCGCACCCTCCAGGCCGATGGCAATGCCCAGTAGAGCGCTGTGCCAACGACCGTGCCGGTCGGGCCGCCAGGGGCGATACACGCCCTTCTCCAGCCGCCAGGCGCGCCCCTGCTCCGGCCGATAGTCGGCGAACTCGCCGGTCGGGTCCAGCGTCAGGTACTCGCGCACCCCGCCTTGCCGGTAGCTGTAGCCCTTACCGTGGTCTAGGTCCAGGTCAGCCTGATAGGTGGTTCGACTCAACACCTCGACGACCAGGAGCGGCGGGCCATCGCGCTCCAAGGACAAGGAAGGACGGCGGAGGTCCAGCACCTGGCGGTAGACATAGACGTCGGGCAGAGTGGTATAAGCCGAGCCATCGGAGTGCCGCCAACCAGTGATCGTCGTCTGCATGTAGGCCTGCCAGGGCCACGGCTCGCCGGGCGCCGCGAGCGCGCTCGCTACCTCGTTGAGGCCCAACTTCAGGGCGCCAATCGTCCACTGATGGAGGTTGGTACCCACCACGCTCTCCTCGGTATCGTCCGGTGGGCAGGTCAATACCGCTGGCGACGCGGTGGCAACGCCCGCTCGTTCGCTCATCTTCAGCCCGCTTTCCCGCTTCTGTTCGTCAGTGTAAGGTCTCACTGCTGCGTCGGCTACTGCCTGGCGACAAAACGTTTCAGATACTCTAGCCCCCGCCGGGCAATGGCCGTCGGGTCGGGCTTGTAGACGAAGACCTCAATCGACATCCAGCCATCGTAGTTCGCCTGACGGAGCGCCTGAAAAATGGGTGCGAAGTCCACATCGCCCGAACCCGGCTCGCGCAGGTTGCTGTCATTGGCGTGGAAGTACACAAAGCGCTCGCGCTGGGCCGCGATGATGTCCGGGATGGACAGGGACTCGCTGCTCATGGCCTTGACGTCGAGCATGAGGCGGAAGCCGGGTTGGTCAACCTCGTCGACCATGCGCGCCGCTTCGGCGGCGGTGCTGAACAGGTTGGTCTCTGATGGCGCCAGTGGCTCCAGGCAGAAGGTGACGCCGTGCTCGCCAGCCAAGCGCCCAACCGCTTGGAAGGTCTCCCGGCTCCAATCCCAGGCCGCTTGCCGGTCGACGCCAGGCAATACGTCGCGTTGTTTGGGTGAACCGAAGACCAGGAAGCGGCCATCCAGATCGGCGCAGGTGCGCACCAGCTCCAGCAGATAGGCGCGCGTCACCGCGCGAACCGCCGGATTGGGACTGGTCAGGTACACGCCGGGGACACGGGCGAGCAGCCAGTGTAGGCCCGTGATCTCCAGCCCGTACTGGGCGGCCAACTGCCGCAGCGCGACGCGCTGGTCCGGCGACAGCTCGGTGACGGTGGTTGCCAGGGTGAAGGGCGCCAGCTCAATGCCGTCGTAGCCGAGGTCGCGCACCGTGCGAAAGGTGTCCTCCAGCGACCAGCCCTCGAAGAGTTCGTTGCAAATAGCGAAACGCACTGCCTATTCCTCGACCTTGATCTGCGGCGGGAAGCCGAAGTTGAACCAGTGGTCGCCCACCTGTGCGCTAGTGGCATCGCCGTTGTGAATGTAGAGGCGGTAGCGGAAGTGTAGTTCGTCGCCGAAGCGATAGGTTGTGGCGCCGTTCTCCATCGGATTGTCGGTGAACGCTTCGCCGCTCCATGGATTCGACCCCATCAAGCCGTAGTTGCGGACGTGCCAGTAGCAGGGGAAATGCAAGTTTGAGGGATGATCGAAGGCGGCAATGCCGACAGTTTCGCCGTCCACCGGACCGGAGTAGTCGCACCAGGGGGCGCGCTTGCCCCAGGTTTCCGCCTCGTTCGTGCCGCCCCAGGCATTCTCGATCTTGCCCGCGCCTTTGGCGTCCATACTGCTGGCGACGCGCACGGCGATCAGCCCGGCTTCCTTGGTGTCACCGAGATGGACCTGGCCCAGGCTGAAGCGCCTGCCGCGTCCGTCCTGGCGACCAAAGGTCCAGTGCAGGTCAACGTCCATCAGGCGAGCGCCGTCCGGCGTCGCGTAGATGCGCACCGCCCGGCCTTCCTTGAGCAGTTGCCGGCCGACCGCATCGACCCACCTCGTCTGCTCGCGGAAGCCGCCGAAGACGGGGCCGCTGGTAATCTCGTCAAAGGCGACGTGGAGGGTTGAACCGTGGTTGGGACCCTCACTCCAGGCGTCGTAGCCATCAAGTTCCCCGTAGGCGACCCAGATCGAGCGATGGTGCGGGTGATCACGCGCCTCGCCGGGAGCATCCGGCAGCATGGGGTAGGCGCGGGTGACCTGGCGGCGATCGGGACCAAACACCGGCCAGAAGTAGGGCCGGGCCAGGCCTTCGCCGCCGAAGCGGTAGCGCGTGAAGAGGTCGCCGTCAACGCTGATCTCCAGCTCTTGCTCGCGCTCGGCGACCTGCACGCCCGTGCCGCCGGCACTGCCGGATTGCAACTCGAAGGTCGCTTCGGCGCCGGCATCCAGTTGGTCCAACAGGAAGATGATGCCCTCGGGACAACGTTGCGCCGCGGCAATCTGACCGCTGGCGCTGTTGCGGACGGCAAGATCACCGGCAGGAACCTCCGGTAAAGGCACGGTGATGGGGGCCAGGCGGCGCGGGTGCTGCCCGGCGCGAACTGAAAAGCGTGAAGCCATGAAAAATCGTTACTCCCCTCTCCGCTGACACAGCGGATCGTCGTCTCCCTGACTGTAATCACTACAGGGCAGCGCTGTCAACCGGCGGCGCTGCGGCCATTGATCGTGATGACGGTCTTCACACCGCCGGCACCTCCACCGGCAGGCCCGTCTGCGCCGATTGATTGGCGGCGAGGGTGACGAGCAGTGTGCGGACGGCCTCAATATAAGGGGCACGGATGGCGCTGGGGTTGCCCGTCTGCACGGCGTCGATAAAGGTGCGGTCTTCCAGCAGGTAGGGATTCTCGTTGGAGCGGAACTCTTGCGTCAGGCCCGGCTGGATGACCCGCATCGTGTTAGCAAACTCCTCCAGGATGAGGCCCTGGCAGAGCACGTGCAGGCCAACGGTGTAGCCCTGACCCACCATGCAACTGGTGGCGATGTTCCCAATCGCGCCGTTCTCGAACTCCAGGTTGACCGTACTCACGTCGGCCACTGTGAAGTTCTCGACGTTGCCGAGCGTGCGCGTGGCGTAGCTGGCCGAGACCCGGCGCACGTTGCCGACAAGGTAGCGCGCCAGATCAACGATGTGCGTCGCCTGGTCGACGAACTGGCCGCCCGACTGGTCAAGACGGCGCCACCAGGAGACGCCCGGCATGCTGCCGTGCCAGTAGCCGTGCACCATCCCGATCGTCCTGCCGCGCAGCAGTTCGCGTGCTCGGTCCGTCAGGGGTGAGTGGCGCCAGTGGTAGCCGGTGCTGGTGATGACGCCGTGCTGCTGCACGGCCGCCAGCACCTGCCGGGCCTTCTCTTCCGTCAAAGCAACAGGTTTCTCCACGAAGAGGGCGATACCGCGCTGGGCCGCGAGTAGCTCCTGATCCTCATGACTGAACGGAGGCAAGCAGACGTAGAGCGCCTGGATGCCGCTCTGTTCGATCAACTCGCGGTGGTCGGTGTAGACCTTGGCGCCGAAACGCCGCGCGACCTGCTCCGCACGCTCGCGGGCCAGATCGTAAACGGCGGTGACGCGCGCACCGGTGATCTTCTCCAGGCTGTTCAGATGATAGTTCGCAATGTTGCCGGTACCGATGAAGCCGACCTCTACAGGCATTCCCGGTCTCCTCTTACCTTCGGTACCAGGGGCGTCGTTATCACCGCGGGTTCGATCCGCGTACCGCACGGGTGTACCATCGAAGATGAGGCATCTTACCGTCCAAGCGGGGGCAAGCCAACACTACAGCCCGATAGTTCCAGAGCGTGGCCGATGCGCAGGAGCAACGGTTCACTCCAGGCCGGACCGATCAGTTGCAGGCCGACGGGCAAGCCGCCGGCCAGCCCGCAGGGCACGACCAGACCCGGCAGCCCTGCCAGGTTAACGGGGATCGTGCAGACATCAGAGAAGTACATGGCGACCGGATCGTTCGACTTCTCCCCCAAACGGAAGGCCGTCGTCGGCGTTGTGGGGGCCACCAGCGCGTCTACTTCGGCGAAGGCCGCCGCGAAGTCCTGCCGGATCAACGTGCGCACCTTCTGGGCCTGCCGGTAGTAGGCGTCGTAGTAACCGGCCGAGAGGGCATAGGTACCCAGCATGATGCGGCGCTTCACTTCCGGCCCGAAGCCCTGGCCGCGGGTGAGCGCGTAGACATCCCACATGGCAGCCCCTTCGGCGGCGCGGTAGCCGTATTTGACGCCATCGAAGCGCGCGAGATTGGCGCTGGCCTCCGCTGGGGCAATGATGTAGTAGGCCGGCAGGGCATATACACTGTGCGGCAGGCTGACCTCGCGGAGTTCGGCGCCCAGGTCGGCCAAGATCGCAATGCCGTTGCGGATCGACTGCTCCAGCTCCGGCTGCATCCCCGCCACGAACAGTTCCTTGGGAATGCCCAGGCGTACTCCTTGGAGATCCTGCCCGGTCAGCGCCGCCGAATAGTCGGGGACCGGCACGTTGGCTGAGGTAGCGTCGTTCGGGTCATGGCCGGCGATGGCCTGCAGTACCAGGGCGGCATCGGCGCAGGTGCGTGCAAAGGGACCGATCTGGTCAAGCGACGAGGCGAAGGCAATCAGACCGTAGCGTGAGACGCGCCCGTAGGTCGGCTTGAATCCGACCACGCCACAGAAGGCGGCCGGTTGGCGGATGGAGCCACCGGTGTCACTGCCGAGCGTGAACACCGCCTCGCCGGCCGCCACCGCGGCCGCCGAGCCACCACTGGAACCGCCCGGCACACGCGCGGTATCCCAGGGGTTGTGAACTGGACCGAAGGCCGAGTTCTCTGTGGAGGATCCCATAGCGAACTCATCGCAGTTCAACTTCCCGAGCAAGATGGCGCCGGCATCTGCCAGGCGCGCCGCCACCGTGCCCTGATACGGCGGCACGAACTGCTCCAGCATGCGGGAACCGGCGGTCGTGCGAACACCTTCGGTGATCAGCACGTCCTTTAGCGCCATCGGGATGCCGGTGAGCGGTCCGGCGGTACCTTCAGCCAGCAGAACGTCGGCAGCCCGCGCCGCCGCGCGGGCGTCCTCGTCGCAACGGGTCAGAAAAGCGCCGACTTTGCCGTCCACCGCGTCAATGCGGGCCAGCGCCTGCTCGGTCAGTTCCAGGGCCGAACAGTCACGGCGGCGCAGCAGCGCGGCAGCCACGGTCAGCGTCGGCAGGGGTGCTGTGGCCATGCGCTAGCCCTCCTCCAGGATGGCGCGGACCCGGAACAGGTTGCCGGAGCGCTCCGGCGCATTGGCGAGGACGGCTTCCACCGGCAGCGACGGTCGGGCAACATCGGGGCGTTGCACGTTGTGCAGGTCCAGCCCGGAGGAGGTCGGCGCTACCGTTGACGTGTCGACCTCCTGCAGCCGGTTGACGTGTTCCAGGATCGAGGAGAGCTGGTCTTGCATGCGCGCTTCCTCATCGGGAGTCAGGGCCAGGCGGCAGAGCGTGGCGACGTGGCGCACTTCGTCCAGGGAGAGGGTCATCGCTTCACCAACCGAGCGAGACTCGCCGCCAGCTTTTTGACACCGACACCGGCAAAGGCCACCACTACCTCCTCATCGCTGGATTGAATGTCGCTTGTTACCACAACGCCCTCGCCAAAACCTGGTGATATAACGTATCGCCTCCACGATTCTGCTCGGTATCGAGGCAGGTGCTCACGGATGGCAATGACCGCAGTGCTTCAAACCGCCATTAATTCCGCTGGCCCATACGATCAGTGTGTTCCGATCCAAGGAACAGCGTTTGTAGAAAGCGCCGCAGGTGAAGCTGCCCCTTGTCGGTGGACAGATGCAATGGCACGAGGCCGAGTGGAGTACAATTTGGAAATCACCATGGCGCTTCGGTATGTTGAGAACATAGCCCGTCTGGTGCTCTCGAACCCACTTTAAGTATTGATCCTCGCTGTCCTTAAATTCTTCCATACCGACCTGCCTTACGGGCTAAATGCCACATTCCAAATTCTCAGCAGTAGTTTTGTCGCGATGGTCGTTCTATTTCTTCATCGAGAGTACCGCAATGCGAGAATCGACGGATGGTTCGTCCGATGCTGTCTGATGTGTGCCGTCAACGACCTCAGGACTCCGTCTTTCTGGTCGCGTGACAAACGTGACATCAAGGTCGAAGCCTAAAGCCGACGCATACCGCTCCAGCGTTGACAGCTTTGGATCACTCTCGCCGCGCTCCAGTCGGGTTATAGCCGGCTGCTGCGTCCTCATGCGCGCTGCCAGTGTTCGCTGAGAGACGCCCAGAGCCTGACGACGGCGGCCGAACGACCGCAACAACGCTCGCCGGTGCATGGCTGCATCGACATAACTCGCAAATTGGGGATCCTCAGTCATCCCCTCGGCCATCAGTTCATCGAGGAGGTCAGGAATGTCTTCCATGTTCGAGTACCCTTGCCGGAAAGCCCTGCCGATAACCTCTATGGTATCAGACCGCACTTAGAATAGCATATGATCTCGCAATAATGCTGTTGCGGGAGTCATCCTCAGCCATAGAACCGGCCCATTAGGTATGTTCGCCGCGGCGACGCCAGTCCAAGAGACGGTCCGCCGCTAGACGAAGCGTGTCAGGCGGCGTGCGTTGTGTCTTCTTGTTGAAGGCGTGCAAGGCGAGAAGGACCTGGCCGTGGCGACCTTCGGCCGAAAATATGACGCGATATATCCGGTGCAGCCCGGTGGCGCGAACTTCCCATAGATCGTCGTAACCCTGAATGTGGCGGGCGACGTCGATGCCGCGGGTGGCAACTTCCTTCATTGCGGCAACGATCTCTGCTTTGTCGCCAACTGGGAGGCTATCAAGGTACTCTTTCACCGGACGGTTGCCGGTGGCCGTTCGATAGTCCCGCCAGTGGCGACGATGGCGCGGCACATCAAGCATCAGAAAACGCCGGGGTCGGCTGCCGCATCTACCGCTTTGCCAGCCGTGCCAGGCTTGCCGCCAGCTTCTTGACGCGTTGTTTAGGGTCCGGGAGGTTGGGGAACACCACGGTGACTTCCTCATCGCTGCTGGCGATGGTGCTGCTGATGACCGTACCATCGCCGAAGATCTGATGATACACCTTGTCGCCGGAATGATACTGCATCGTCAATGGCGGCGGCGCCGGAGTCGCTGCGCCGGGTATGACCTGTACCGACGCCGGGGCGAGCCGCGTCCCGCTGGGCGGCCTCGTTGCCGGTCCGACCCCGTGCGAGCGGGACGGCTGGGCGCGATTGGCGCTGGGGCTTGACCAGGACGGCGCCGGCTGGCGTGCCCCGACGGTCGGCGATTCCCAGGTGACCGGGGAGTTCGCCTGTTTCTGGACGACCGCCTTTGGGATCTCTGCCACAAAGCGCGATCGTTCGTTCACTGCCGGCATGCCAAACAGGGTGCGCCGGAAGGCTGAAGTGAGGTAGAGGCGGCGCATCGCCCGAGTCATGCCGACGTAGCAGAGACGGCGTTCTTCCTCCAGTTCGTCTGGACGGTCGAGGGTGCGGCTGTGGGGGAAGAGACCTTCCTCCATCCCAACCATGAAGACCACCGGAAACTCCAGGCCTTTGGCAGCGTGCAGTGTGATCAGCGTGACGGCGTCATTCTCGTCCCCGCGTTCGTCGCTGGAGGAGACTAACGCCACCTGCTCCAGGAACATCTCCAGGCCGGCGCGCGGCGCCAATTGGCCGAAGTCGCGTGCGACGGTGTGCAATTCCATGACGTTCTTCCAGCGCTCCTCCGCCTCCGGCGTGCCGTCGCGCACATAGTCGTCGTACCCGGTGCGTTCCACCAGCCAGGTGATCAACTCCGGTACGGTCAGTCGCTCGGCCGCCTCGTTGACCTCCAGGAGCAGCCGGTGGACTTCGCCTGCTACCTTCAGCGTGCGTGTGCCCAGGGCGGTCAGTTCCTCAGAGTGTTCTAAGACGCTGCGCAGGGGTGATCGCCGCACGGTGGCCTCGCGGTTGAGTTCCGCCAGCGTGCGCGGCCCTAGCCCACGGGGCGGGACGTTGATGATGCGCTGGAGGGCCAGGCCATCGGCTGGGTTGGCGGCTAAGCGGATGTAGGCCAGCACGTCGCGCACCTCTTTGCGGTCGTAGAACTTGGTGCCGCCGATCAGCTTATAGCGCATTCCAGCTTGTAAGAAGGCTTCTTCTACTGCGCGGGATTGGGCATTGGTGCGGTAGAGCACGGCGCATTCGCCGGGGGTGGCGATGCCCCTGGCCTGCAGCCGGCGCACTTCACGCGCGACGAACTGCCCCTCCTCCTGCTCGTTATAGACCTCCACCAATTGCACCGGCTCGCCCGGTCCCAGGTCGGTCCAGAGCTCCTTGGGCGCCCGAGTCGCGTTACGCTGCACGACGGCTTGCGCCGCCGCGACGATGTTGCCGGTGCTGCGGTAGTTCTGCTCCAGCTTGAGCACGCGCGCTCCGGGGAAATCTGTCTCAAAGCGCAGGATATTGCCGACCTCCGCGCCGCGGAAGCGGTAAATGGACTGGTCGTCGTCGCCCACCACCATGACGTTGCCGTGCAACTGGGCGAGCAACTGCACCAGGCGGTATTGCGGCGCGTTAGTATCCTGGAACTCATCGACCAGGATGTAGCGATAGCGCTCCTGGTAGCGGCGCAACACGGCGGGATGCTCGGTAAACAGGCGCATGGGGAAGAGCAGCAGGTCATCGAAGTCCAGCGCGTGGTTCTCCTGGAGCAACTCTTCGTAGACCCGGTAGACGCGATGCACCACCTCCTGGAAGTAGCTATCGGCCCGGGAGGCTGTGACCAGTGGCGCCTGCATGTGGTTCTTGGCGTTGGATATGCCGCTGAGGATGGCGCGCGGCGAGAAGTGCTTCTCGTCCAGGTCCAGCCGCTTCAGCGCTTGCTTCACCAACGCCAGTTGATCGTCTTCATCGTAGATGACGAACTGGTGGTCCCAGCCGAGGTGATGGATATCGCGGCGCAGGAAGCGGGCGCAGATGGCGTGGAACGTGCCGACCGTCAGCCGGCGAGCCTGTTCCCCGGCCAGTGCCTCCAGCCGCGCCTTCAGCTCGCCGGCGGCCTTGTTGGTGAAGGTGACGGCCAGAATCTGCTCGGGCGGAATGCCGCGCTCGTTCAGCAGGTAAGCGATGCGGTGCGTCAGCACCCGCGTCTTGCCGGAGCCCGCCCCGGCGAAGATCAGCAGCGGCCCCTCCCCCGCCTCCACGGCCGCGCGCTGGACATCGTTCAGGAGGGCTGGGGCCACGGGTTCGTTCCTACTCATGTATTCGGTGGGGAGTATACCAGGGTGAGTGCGGCTACCTGGAGCGAGTCCGACGACAGACCTGCGCGAACGCAGCCATTGCGTGATGGGCGCAAACCGTTCTACGGCTGAACTTCGGGCGGCAATCGGTGGAGGACGAAGTCCACGACCTGTCGGGCATGGGTTGTCGCCTGCACCGCTTGGAGACGGTTTGGTGCAGGCTCCTTGCTCGGGTAGCGAAACTCTGCGACGTACGGCGTCAGTATCCTTGCCGCTCCATCCAGTTGGTGAAACGCTGCATCGAATGGAATGCAGAGGATGAGCAGTGAGACCAAGTTGTGCGTCTTGGGAAAGGGTCGGCGCCGGCTCGATCAACGAGTCGCCGCCTGAGAGGAGAACATCCGCCGATTGGAGATCGGCGCCAACGCGGGCGAGCCACTGTTGTACTTCGGCAACGTGCTCAGGCGACATAGAGGAGCCTACCTTCACGGCCGACAGTAGCTGGAAGCGATGCTTTCACGATTTGGCGACGTTCGAAGTAATCAATGGTCATGACAATGACATCCACGCCCACTCCCACGCCGAACAGCGCCCCATACGCCTCTTGTTCCAAGGCAAAAGGCCGGTCGTCTTTGTCGCGGACAAGTAGCAGTACGTCGTAGTCGCTGTCATCTTGGGCATCGCCGCGCGCCCGCGAGCCAAACAGGTAGACTCGTTGGGGATGCAGCGCCGCGACCAGACGGCGCACGATCTCGCTGAGCTTCGGGTCGGCCGCCATTGCCGGCGAGACTGGTGAGCCCGGACGATCCGCAACCGACAGCGCTATCGCGTGCTCACTTTGGCTTGTCACCTTGTCGTCTCCCTTCCCCACCGCTCGGCTTATCTTATTGGGATAGTCGACTATCGGCCCTCTCCTATCCGTCAACGGACCAGATTATACGGCTTCGGCGGATCATCGTCGCCGGAACCTGTCAAAAAGGAGCAGGGCGACGCCCAGGATCTGGTCTCTCACTGATTGGGGCGTTTGGCAACAGTCGAACGCCAACCGAGCGGCCCTAATGCAACATGCAGCTCCGTGGTACCCTCCGTTGTAGCGATGCGAGGAGGTTGGCGACGGTGACTGCGATTCCCATTGAGCGGCGGTGGACCTTCCGCGATCTACCGAGTCTGCCCGACGACGACCGTATCTACGACATCCTTGGAGGAGAACTCGTCGTGCGCAATGTGCCGAACATGAACCACGCGGTCGTGCTCTCCGAACTGATGATCTTCCTTGGCCGCGCTCAGGAGGCCGGATACGGCGAGGTGTATACGACATCGACCGCCGCAGCACTGGATTATGGTACACGGGGCGAGGACGCCGAAGACGTTCCCCACCCGGACATCCTCTTCATTCGGCAGGCCCGTATCAGCCTGCGTGGTTGGCAGGCTGTGGAAGGCGTACCTGACCTTATTATCGAGATTCTGTCGCCGAGCACCCAAAGTGAACATGCGCCGGATGGACGGTGGTGGGATGCCTACGCGCGCAATGGTGTGCCGTACTACTGGTTAGTCGATCCAGGTCGACGGCTGATCCGCAAGTACACGCTGGTTGGCATCCCCTACCAGGGCGGAGTCTTTGGTGAACCGTCTACCCTCCGAGCCGGCGATGTGCTGACTAGCCCGCTTTTCCCAACGCTCTCCTTGCCGGTAGCTTCCGTTTTTCGGCGGGTTCGTGACCGCCCGCCACGACGACGTCACTAAAAGGCGGCAGGGTAATGAAAGGTCGCCCGCGTCAACGCTCCTCATGATGCGCCACTACTGCCCGCGCCGCATCGACACCCGAGCGCAAGGCGCCCTGGATGCTGCTGGACTGCAGGTACTCTCCGGCCAGATAGAGGCCGGGCGTGGCCGTGCGCGTGCCTGGGCGATGGTCGCGCCAACGGGGTGGCTGGCTGAACTGGGCATGGGGGATGCGGTAGATCGCCAGGCAACGCAGGCCCTCCGCTTTGCTGCCGAACCACTGTCGCAGTTCGGCGCGACTGCGGTGCTCCACGGTCGCGTCGTCGAGCCGCTGACCAACGAGGGAGGTACAGGAGAGCAAATGCTGGCCGGAAGGGGCGTAGGAGGGCGCGATGTTGGTGAGCTGGGCGACCTGATTGAGGAAACCGGCGGGGTCCGAGTTGAGCACGATCAGGCGATCGCGGTAGATCGGCCTGGTACTGCTAAAGTAGATCGTGGTGCAACCCAGCGATGCGAGATCCGGCAGCTCTGCGCAAAGGGTCCGCGCTGACCAAAGATCGGTGGCCAGGATGACGGCGCTTGCCGGGAAGCGTTGTTGATGCGCCTGCACGGCTATCGCCCGACCCTCCGTGTCGCGCTCAATTTCCAGCGCCGGTGTGTTGAGTTGAATGGCGTCGGTCGGTAGGCGGTCGGCCAGTTGTTTCGCCAGTGCGCCCATGCCGCCACTGGGAACCACGGTTCGTCCTTCGGAAAGCATCTTGAAGAGAAACAGAAACCAGGGAGCACGGCTGCTGAGCGTTCGGTCCAGCAAGACGCCGCCGAAGAAGGGCGCGAAAAACTGCTCCACAGCGTTCGTGCTGAAGTGCATGTGCTTCAGTTCTTCAACCGTGCTGCGTTCCGCGGCGTGCGCCAGCCGATGACTACCAGGCCCCATCAGTTCCAGTTTCAGACGGAGCAAGCGTGATAGGTCCGCCCGACTGAAAGGTGACATGGTGAGCAGTTGCAGCAGTCGATTGGGGTTGGCAAAGGGGTCAACGGCCACCTGCATAGGCGACCTGCCCGCTATGAGCGCGCCAGAGTTGAAGGCGCGAAGGCGCAACGCCCCTTGATCAACGAGGCCACCCAATGCCGGGTAGGCGGTGAAGAGCGCCTGGAAGCCGCGGTCCAGCACAAAGCCCTCGGCGGTGTAGTCGGAACGGACCCGGCCGCCGACACCGTCGCTCGCTTCCAGCAGGCAGACGGCCCGACCGGCCCTGTGCAACGTCACCGCCGCAGCCAGGCCAGCCAGTCCGGCCCCAATGATCACGACCTGTGGCGCGTCTCCCGCTGCTTGGCCGCTAGCGTTGGGCCCGTTCACCACCACTCCCTGGGCACGCTGTCATAGTTGTCCAGGCGAGGGAAGACGCGCTGGCGGAGCACGCGCTCGATCCGTTTGACGAAGACCCCGATCTCGTCGCTCGCCAACAACGGCTTGAGCTGCTCCAGGAGTTCATCCAGGGACGTAGAGGAGGCAAAGCGTTGTACGTCGGCGAGCAGCCACGACGGTAGCGCACTGCCCGAGAACTCACGCAGGACGGTGCGCAGCTTGGGATCGGTGTTGAAGGCGAGGCCATGGTCAATGCCCCAGACATTCCCTTCCTTATCAAGCAAGCAGTGCCCAGCCTTACGGTCGGCGTTATTGGTGATGTAGTCAAACACCGCCATTTGCATCAACTCCGCGCGGTGCTCATGGCGCCAGCGGAACAGGTGACTGTCGCTGGTCGGTTGGACATAGAGCTGGATGGACCCGACGCCGTAGGGACCTTCCCGAATGACTGTTGGTGGGACGAACTGCCAGCCCAGGGCTGCGCTGGTCAGGTAGGCGGCATACTCGCGTTTGTAGAGCGTGCCGGAGGGGAAGTCCCAGAGCGGCACCTCACCCCGGCGCGGCTTGTAGATCGCCAGCACGTCGATATCCTGGCCGGAGTTCGTCAATCCCAGGGCGAAACTGTAGTTCGAGCCTTGCGGCAACTGTTCGCAGGCGACGATCTCCGCGCAGCGCAATTGCTCCAGGACTGGCGCATCAACGCGCGGCTGCGTGTCTGGAGGTCCCTCATCTGGGGCCTCCGCGGCGGCATCAGCGTCGCCCGACAGCGAGTCGGGCCGAGTCGGACGCCTTCGATAACTTGCCATGGGGAGAGTATACGTTTGGAGCGCAGCGAGCTAGGCGAAGTTGCTGTCGAAGAGTGCTTCGATCCGGGCGATGTCGGACAGCGGCAAGTCGGGCAGGTCCGGCGCGGCGGCGAACTCCTCCAGTTGCTCCAGATTATAGATATTGGGCAGCGTCGAGCAGACGGTTGGCTGGGCCAGGATGAACTTCAGTGCGGCCTGGCCCAGCGTCATGTTGTGATCGTCGCTCAAAAAGCGCAGGCGCTCAATCTTCTTGATGCCGCTGAGCAGCCACTCGCGCGGGCGGTGGTTGCGGTGGTCTCCTGGTGGGAAGGTGGTCTCCTCTGTGAAGTGCCCCTCCAGCAAACCGGAGGAGTGCGGCACGCGCACCAGCAGGCCAACGCCACGCTCCTGCGCCGTGGCAAAGAAGCTGCGTCCCGGTTCCTGTTCCAGGGCATTGTAGATGATCTGCAATGATGCCATCGCGCGCTGCTCCATCATGGCGGCGCCGTCCAGCGTGCCGCCGATAGCCGGTCCCATCGCCACGCCGTAATGGCGAATCTTGCCTTCGGACCGCAATTCCTCTAACGTGCCAAAGAGGTCGTCGCGTCGCATGTCGGGCAGATGCGGGTTGTGCAACTGGTAGAGGTCGATGTAGTCGGTGGCGAGGCGGCGGAGGCTCTGCTCGCAGGCAAAACGCACAAAGGCCGGCTCCCAACGCTGTGGGCGTTCGCGTTGTCCCTGGGACTCCGGGTTGGCGTAGATGTCGTAGCCAAACTTGGTGGCGATCACCAGGCGCCGACGTTCCGCCGCCAAAGCGATGGGGATGATCTCTTCGGCGCGACCGTTGCCGTAGGTGTCACCGGTGTCGATGAAGGTGACGCCGAGGTCGAAGGCCCGCCGCAAGAGGGTGTCGCACTCCTCCTGTGTGTGCGTCCCCCACCAGTCCGACCCCAGCGTCCAGGCGCCGAAGCCCACTTCGGACACTGTCAGGTCCGTCCCCGGAAAGGTGCGATAGCGCATCAAGCTGCTCCTATTCGACGTCTGCTCAAGCAGTATACCGAGGGATGCAGTTCCCGAACTGCGTAGCGGCCGGCGAAATGTTAGCGCATCGTCCTCGGCGGCACGCCATGCCATAAGATCAGCTACACAGGGCTGTCACATTTTGCACGAGAATCGGGATATGTAGGCAGGACGATGCGCGTCGACGAACGCATCCGCCGTAAGTGAGGAGGTTTCGGATGGGCAGAGTAATTGCGCCCGCTGCTGCCAACGAGGAGCGCCTTCTCCAGACGCTCTGCTCTGAGCGAGCGCGGCTGGTACGCCTCTGCTACCGGCTCACGGGTAGCCTCGACGCCGCGGAGGATCTGGCACAGGAGACACTGTACGAGGCGGTGCGCAACGCGCACAAACTGCACGACCCTACGGGCTACGGCAAGTGGCTCTCCGCCATTGCCCGCAATGTCTGCCTGCGTTGGAATGAACGCCGGGGCCGTGAGGCCGCCCGCCTCCATTCACTCCACCCTTCGGGCGCAGCCTCCAACGACGAGGATACCGACGAGTTGGACTTGCCGGACGAGAACTACGATCTGGATGTCGAACTGGGTCGCCGGGAACTGGCAGCGCTGCTGGATCGGGCGCTCGCCATGCTGCCGGCAGAGAGCCGCGAGGTGCTGATCCAGCGCTACGTGTACGACTCGCCCTACGCCGAGATCGCCAGGCGGCTTGATTTGAATGGCCCCGCCGTCGCCAAGCGCTTGGAGCGCGGCAGGCTCCGGCTGAAGCGCGTCTTATCCACCTACCTGATCCGCGAGGCGGTGGGCTACGGCCTGTCTGCGGGCCAGCTCTTCGACGATTGGCAAGAGACGCCGATCTGGTGCCCCTGTTGTGGCAACCGTCACCTACTCGGCCAGCGTATGCCCGGCGGTCGGCTGTGGCTGATCTGCCAGCCCTGTGTCATTCCTGTCAACCTGTACGCGACTGTGGGGCCCTATCCGCACGTTCAGGGCTACAGCGCGACCTACTTCCGAAGCCATGTTGAGCACGAGCGCCACTTCGGCGGTGGCACCGTCGGCCTGGCGGAGCGCTGCAGTCGGTGTGGCGGCACGCTCGTCTATCGCCCGACGGTGGAGACCTGGATGTCCTACGCCTATCACTACCTCCTGGCCCGCTGCGCGAGCTGCGGGAATGACGCCGGCCAGTTCGCGGCGACCTGGCAGCTCCTCTCCACGCCCGAAGGGCGGCGCTTCCGGCAAGAGCACACGCGGCTCCGGTTCCTACCGGACAGAGAAGTCGAGGCCGGTGGGGTGCCGGCCCTCGTCGTTGGCTTCGAGAGCATGACCGATAGCGCCACGCTGCACGGCATCTTCGTCCGTGATACCTTCGAGCGCATCAGGGTGGATGCGCCGCCGGGCGGTGGTGGCGAAGGTGACTGACCGCCAGGAAACCCCGGCCGCCAAATCCGCGCCGGTGCTGCTGGCGGCGCAGCCGGGCGGCCTGCGCATGTTCCGCGACCTCGGCTGGCTGCTTGGCAGGATGGCCCAAATCGTGCCGCGCGCTTTCTCCCTCTGGCTGGCCAACGGGCTGCTCCAGGGGCTGCTGGTGCCTGCTCAGCTCTGGCTGACAAAAGCACTCATCGATGCGCTCGCCAGGCAGGTCCACGGCGGGGCTGCACGGAACACACTGCTCTGGTTGGTCTTACTGGTCGCATCGCTGATCGTGCAGCGCGTCCTGGGCGGGCTTCAGCCCTGGCTGGCGGCAATTGTACGGGAGACGACGAGCGCGGCCCAGCAGGAGCGGGTGATGTGCAAGGCCGCCAGCCTCGACCTTGCAGCCTTCGAGCACCAGGGCTACTACGACCAACTCAACCGCGTCATGTCCGGCGTGGAGACGCGCCTGCCGCGACTGTTGCAACAGGTTCTGCAGATGGTCGAGACGCTGCCGCAATTGGCGGGGTATACCGTGGCGCTGCTGACGCTCAGCCCGGTGCTGCCCGTCATCGTTCTGGCGGCGGTGGTCCCCACCGCGGTTGGCTTTGCCCGTGGCGGTCAATCCAACTGGCAGTTGCTCAGCGCGCAGACGCGCGATCGCCGCCTGGCGAAGTATTACGCCGGTGTGCTCACCGACCGCGCCTTCGCCAAAGAGGTGCGGCTGTACGGCCTCTCCGGCTACCTGCGCGGGCGCTGGGCGGCGCTCTTCTGGCGAACCAGCAACGCCCAACGCCGGCTGGCGCTGCACCAGGGCCTCCGCCAGCGCGGCATGATCCTCGGCATGGCGACGGTCAGCATGCTGGGGCTGTGGTGGGTGGTGGCCGGGCGGCTGATACACACCACCGCCGGTGGCTACGCCCTCCTGTTTCAGTCCATCGAGGGCATGATCGGCGCCACCTTCGTCCTGACGTCGGCGCTGTCGTCACTCGGTGAGCACTCCGGCTATGCCAGCGCCTTTCGGGCGTTTCTGCAGGCTTCGCCTGCGGGGCCGGGGGTCGTGGGCCAGGGGTCGGGGACGCGGGAAGTCGGGACACCAATCACACTGCCCGTTCCATCCCCGACTCCTGACCCTCGACCGCCGACCCCGCGCCCGAAGGGCGCAGCGAGCATTGATTTTGAGGATGTCTGGTTCACCTACCCCGGTAGCGCCATCCCGGCCCTGGCCGGTGTGACCTTTACCATGGCCGCGGGGGAGAAAGTCGCCCTGGTTGGGGAGAACGGCGCCGGCAAGACGACCCTTGCCAAGTTGCTGCTCGGTCTGTACTACCCTGATCAGGGTAGGATCACGCTGGACGGGGTCGACCTTCGGGAAATCGATGCCGCGTCGTTACGCGCCAGCATGTCCGCCATCTTCCAGCAGTTCACCCGCTACCAGCTCACCTTCCGCGAGAACGTCGGCCTGGGCGCTCCGGAGCGGCTGGTGGCCGGCCAGGACATCGGCCCGGCCGTCGCTCAGGCCGGCGCGGACGACATTGTGCGTGGTCTGGCGGAAGGTGACGGCACGCTGCTGGGCCCGGATGTCGGCGGTGTCGATCTCTCCGGCGGGCAGTGGCAGCGGGTCGCCGTGGCGCGGGCCTTCTTTCGCGATGCTCAGGTTCTGGTGCTCGACGAGCCGACGGCAGCGCTCGATCCGCTGGCAGAACTGGCGCTGTTCCAGCGCTTTGCCGAACTGGCACAGGGGAAGACCGCCCTGCTGATCTCCCACCGCCTGGGTATGGCCCGTTTCGCCGATCAGGTGCTGGTGCTGTCCAGCGGCAAGCTCGTGGCGGCCGGCCGGCACGAAGAGCTCGTCCGGGCCGGCGGCGAATATGCCGAGTTGTTCGAGGCGCAGGCGAGGTGGTACCGATGAGCACGACAGCGGTTGGTGGGATTGCAGGCCGGTCCCGCGGGCGCCTGTGGCGGGACATTCTGGGGCTGCTCAAGGAACTGTGGCTGGCACAGCCGGGAGCCTGGTTGGCCACGCTTGGCTTATTGATCGTCGGCAACGCGCGGGTGGGGCTATACGTGACGGCGGCGGGGGGCGCGGTCAGCGCCCTGACCGGTGAGCCGGCCGGCGGCCACTCGGTGTTGTTCTGGCTGGGCGTTTACATCTTCGCCCGCGCCCTGGAAGAATTCTACTGGGGGCTGAGTCCGGTCGTCTCAGCCTACCTGATGGATCATGGCACCTTCCGTATGCAGGATCGGGTGCTGGAGCGCGCCGCCGCCGCACCGCTGATCCAGTTCGAAGAGGGCGAGTTCTTTGCCCACCTGCAGCGGGCGACGGCCGGGACCGGTGAGCGGCTTATTGGCGTTTACAACCAGCTCATGCAGGTGAGTACAGAGATTATTCGAGTCGGCGCCGTCGCCATCGCGCTCTACGTGATACAGCCGCTCCTGGTGCCGCTGCTGGTCGTCGGGACGATACCTTCCATCTGGCTCCAGGCGCGGGTAGCAACGGCGCTCTACCAGGCCCGACGTACCCACACAGTCGGCGATCGCATCCGTCTGCACCTGGAGCGCCTGCTGACGGGCCGCGACGCGGCAGCCGAGGTGCGCCTCTTCGGTTCGGCGGAGTACCTGATCGGTCGCTGGCGCAGCTTGCGGGCGGCGCGCAGCCACGACATCGTGGAGGCGGAACGCCGGCGCGCCTGGTCCGGCGCGCTGAGCGGCTCGTGCTCCGGCGCGGCCTACGCTGCAGCCTTGGTCCTGGTAACCTTCCTCATCCTGCGCGGGAAGTTATCCATCGGCAACTACGTGACCGTTGCCTTTGGCGCGCTCTGGTTTGAGGGCATGTTCGCCGGCCTGGTCAATGGTGTGCGCGCGCTGGAGGAAGAGTCGCAGTTCCTGGGCGACCTGTTTGATTTCTTGCGAGCGGCGCGGCAGGAGACCACTCTCTCTGATTCTCCCCGCGCCGGGGAGAGAGTCAGAGAGAGTGGTTCCCCCGGCATCCTTGTGGAAGCCGACTGCGTCAGCTTTGCCTACCCCGGTAGCGTCCGACCTGTGTTGCATGACATCAGCCTGCGAATTGCGCCGGGTGAGCGCGTCGCCATCGTCGGCGAGAACGGCGCCGGCAAGACGACGCTTGTCCGGCTGCTCGCCGGCCTCTACCAACCGGATCGCGGCATGGTGCGGCTGGAAGGCGTGCCCCTCACGCCAGATCGGGCGGTGGAGATGCGGCGCCGGGTGGCGGCGGTCTTCCAGGACTACGCCTGTTTTCAACTGACGGCCAGGGAGAGTATCGGTTTCGGTGACCTGGAGCGGCTGTGGGATGATGCGGCGTTGGCGGCAGCGGCCAAACAGGCGGACATCGCCTCGCTCCTGGCGCGCCTCCCGGATGGACTCGATACCTATGTCGGACGTGAGTTCGGCGAGACAGACCTGTCCGGCGGCCAGTGGCAGCGCCTGGCGCTGGCGCGAGCCTTCTTCCGCCAGGCCGACCTGCTAGTACTGGATGAGCCGACCGCGGCCCTGGATCCGCTGGCCGAACTCGCACTCTTTCGGCGTTTCGCTGAACTGGTGCAAGGGCACACGGCAATCATGATTTCGCACCGTCTGGGGATGGCGCGGCTGGCCGACCGCGTAATCGTGCTTGAACATGGCGCCATTGTCGAGGAAGGGACGCATGCCGCCCTCATTGCTGCAGGTGGCCGTTACGCCCGGATGTTCGAAGCTCAGGCGCAATGGTATCGGTAAGAGTTGCGCGACGACCTTGCTGCCACCTTTTAGCATGTTTGGGGGTGTCGCCCTGGATGAGCCGGCGCTGGACACCTCCTATGGGCGGATCTGTTTCCTATTCGCCCCGGAGTAGGCGGTCCACTTCTGCCCGCAGCCGCGCTGTCTCTGCCTCGGCAGCCGCCCGCGCTTGAGCTTCCAATTGCCGGGACTGCTCTGCTTGCTGCTGGCCTCGCTCCGCCCGAAGCCGCGCCTCCGTCTCCTGCTGCTGCGCCTGCTCCGCCCGCTGGCGCGCCTGGTCCGCCTTTATTCGGGCGGCTGCCTCCTCCCGCAGGAGCCGCTGCACCTCCTCGTAGCGCAGTGCCAACCGGCCAGTCCGCGCATCGATCACGCCCACGTGATTGTCTACCAGCAGAAACCGTACCGGCAGCACCCGACTCGCCACACCGCCGTCCGCCCTACGGAGCAAGGCGTCTCGCCCGCCGTCTCGCCGCAGCGTCCACCCCTGGATGCGCGGTACGCCATACGTTCCGTCTGGATCGAAGAGAAAGTACTCCCGCACCCCCAGTTCAGCATAACGCTTCGGCTTGCCGACCTTGTCCGCTCCCTCGGAGGTCGGCGACAGGAACTCCCCCAGCACCTCCGGCGCTTTGCCGACTTCCCAGGGCAGATACTCGTTCACGTTCCACTGTTGCTCCAGTACATGCAAGGCGATGAGCAAGTCCGGTAGCAGCTTGTCGGTCTGCTTCGCCGGGTCCATGCGCAGCCAGCGGTCCTTGGAGACGTAGTGGCCGTCGGGATTGAGCAGGTAGCGCAGGGCCATGAAGCAATAGTCCTGCCCGTCGGAGTGGCGATCAGTGGCCAAGGGCTCGTCTTGCTCCTCCCAACCCTCCAGGTGCATCGGATCGGGTAGGGCGACGGCAATCGCCGACTGTACCATTGGTGTCACCTTTCTCAGCCATAGGTAGCCGATCTCCTCCCGCTAGCATAGCACCGCTGATTGGCAGGCCGAGACTTTGCCGGGGATTCAGGCCAGCCGGTCCTTCCACGGGGCCGCGGGACCAGCCCGCCTTGTCAGTACGTGGCAGGGAACGGATAATACCTGGGTGAAGCCGCTCTGTTCGAAAGTCAACTATGCCGACAACCAACCCCATCGCCGAGTTTACCGATACGCCGCTGCCTGCCGCAGCTTACGCCCGCTTCCGGGCTGTGGTGCAGCCCCATGTGCGAGTGGAGTTGCTACCTCTTGACGTGGCACTGAACAGATACCTTGCAGCGAACGTCGACTCGCCAATCGACCTGCCGGAGTTTCCGCGCTCGACCGTCGATGGCTACGCCGTGCGCGTCGCCGATCTGGCCGGCGCCACGGGCGACGCGCCGGCCACCCTCAGCGTCGTCGGGGAAGCAAGGATGGGACGCGCGCCAACTGCCCGCGTCGGCGCCGGCACTGCCGTCAAGATCCACACCGGCACGATGTTGCCGGAAGGAACTGAAGCCGTGGCGATGGTGGAATGGTCCGCCGAGCTAGGTCCCGAACTCATCACCATCAACCGCAGCGTCCACTTAGGCGACAACACCATTGCTCGTGGGGAAGACGTGCATGCCGGCGAACCGCTGCTGCGCGCCGGACGGAGGCTGCGACCGGAAGACATCGGCGGGCTGGCGGCGATCGGCATGGTGCAGGTACCGGTAGCGCGGCGGCCGATTGTCGCCATCATCTCCGGAGGCGACGAGGTCGTGCCACCGCACGTCACCCCTGGACCAGCGCAAGTTCGTGATGTCAACGGCGCCACCCTTGCGGCGATGGTGGAAGCCATAGGCGGCAGCGCCTGGCGGCTCGGCATCGCTCCAGATGACCCGGCTACATTCACCGCCATGGCAGCGGAAGCGCTGGCCGGGGCGGACATTGTGATCGTGTCCGGCGGCAGTTCGGTCGGCACACGCGACGTCACCCGCGCTGCAGTGGACAGCTTCGGCCCGCCGGGTGTGATCGTCCACGGCATTGCCGTCCGACCCGGCAAGCCGACGCTGCTGGCCGTGGTGCGCGACCGCCCGTTCTTTGGGCTACCCGGCAATCCAGTTTCCGCCATCGCCACTTTTCGGCTGTTCGTCCAGCCAACCCTGCTGCGCTACCTGGGTGTTGAGGAGCCGCGACCGCGGCTGCCGATCAAGGCCCGGCTGACGGCTGCGGTCCCGCCCTCCGGCGGCCGTGAGGATTACGTCCAGGTGCGCCTGGTGGAACAGGCAGGCGAAACGCTCGCGGAACCGGTGCTCGGTAAGTCCAACCTGATCTTCACCGTCGTCCGTGCCGATGGCTACATCCGCGTCCCGGTGGAGCGTGCCGGTTTGCCTGCCGGAGAGGTAGTGCGCGTCTGGCAGTATTAGGCGTTGCGGTATCCATTGATGCGCTCTAGAATCGGGCGAATCTCTTCCGGGACCGCCCAGGCGACATCTTCTCCGCGCGCCAGGAGTTGCCGTACCGTGGTGGAGGAAAGGCGCTGCTCTTGCTCCTGGAGTCGGCTGAGCGGCAGGAACCGCACTCGCTCGGCATAGGCACAATGCTCCGGCTTCGCAAAGAGCCGTTCCAATTCAGCGGGACCGTCACCGTCGCGGGGGGCTACCAGGAAGCGCGCCCTGGCAAAGAGATCCTGTAACGCTGCATCGCGGTCGGCGTAGTAGCGGGGATCGAGGATTTGCACGATCTTGTCGAAGCCAACGACGAATGCCAGGTCGCGGGGCTTGAATGCGGCCCGGACGGCGATGGCCTGGTCCAGGTAGAGGCCGCGGTTGGACCCGATCACCGCCCAGCGTGGCTCGTACTCCACGACAGCGGCCAGCATCCGGCAGCGCTCAGCCAGCGTCGCGCCGACGACCTGCTCCTTATTGATCGTCCGCACCGCCAGGGCAAAGAGCAACCGATCAAACTGTTCGGTCGCCAGTGCTGCTTCGGCCAGCCCCACGTGGGCCCGCGTCGGCGGGTTGAAGGAACCGGACATCACGATAAGTCGGATTTCAGGCGGGCAATCGCCGACCAGCAATCGCACCTGTGGAGGGTCCTGGGGGTTAAGCAACCCCAGAGCGGCCAGATCAATCGCGTTGTTACCCAACGGCCCCTACACGCTCTTTCCCGATACCCGTGGCCCGCTCATGTTACAACCCGGCGGAGTGACCAAAGGACGGCAACGTCTGAGGAACGACAACACCCTGTTCGACGAACTCACGAACGTTTTTCGTGTAGACGGGACACTGACGCTGTGCGGCTAATGCTGCTAAATAGCTATCGACGAAGGCAAGTTGCTTCCTGCCACAGCAAGCGGTCAGCAGCAATATCAACCGGACCATCAATCCGGTAGCGATCCAGGGCCTCAGCCAACTCCATACGGGGCAGTACGTTGATCTCCACCTTGCCCTGCGCGAGGACTCGAATGCTCACCGTGTCCCCCGGTACAATATTCGCGGCACGCCGAATTTCATGCGGTAGTGTTATCTGACCGCGCGGCTGAACCTTCCCAATCCCCATCGTCAACCTCCAACAGAGTATGCGGTTTCCCGAAATACGTCGCAGCCATGAGTATACAGCAGATCTTGGAAGTGCAGCGCACTGCAAGAAGTATGCACTCTCGGCCACGCCACGTGCCGGTTACTCCGCTGTCCCGCTACCCATCTCGATGCCGTTACCAACATAGGCCGCCGCTTGCAGTGTGAAGAGGTGCGCGTAGCGGCCGCCGAGCGCCATCAACTGTTCGTGCGTCCCTTGCTCTATCAGGCGGCCTTCCTCCAGCACCAGGATGCGGTCGGCCTGACGGACTGTGGAGAAGCGATGGGAGATGAAAATGGTGGTGCAACCTGCAGCTAGCGCACGCAGACGCTGGAAGAGGTCATGCTCGGCCTGCGCATCCAGCGCCGCACTCGGCTCGTCCAGCACCAGAATGCGCGCCTGGCGCATGAAGGCGCGCGCGAGTGCCATCTTTTGCCACTCGCCGCCGGAAAGGTTGACCCCGCCCTCGAACCACTTGCCCAGCATCGTCTCGTAGCTATTGGGCAGCCGTTCAATGACGTCCGCGACGCCGCCTTGCTCCGCTGCGGCGGCGACCGCCGTCAGATCGTCCAAGCCATCCAGCTGCCCGATCCCCACGTTTTCCCGGGCCGTCATCTGATAGCCACTATGATCCTGGAAGACGGCGACCATCTGCGCCCGCAGGGCCACCGGATCATAATCGCGCAGATCGTGGCCATCGATGACTACGCGCCCTTGCGTGGGATCATAGAGCCGGAACAGCAGTTTGATCAGCGTCGTCTTGCCGGCACCGTTGCGCCCGACGATGGCGATCGTCTCCCCGGGCCGGATGGCAAAGCTGATGTCGTGCAGCACCGGTCGGTCGGCGCCCTGGTACCCGAAGCTGACGTGCTCGAAGGCCACCTCACCGGCCAGGGGTTGGGGGATGGGCGCGGGCTGCTTCGGCGCCAGCAGACCCGGCCGCGTTTGCAAGAGGTCGAACAGCGAGGTCAGGTAGAGGTTGCCTTCGTACAATCCATTAACGCCCGTAAGCAGCCCCGCAAAGGAATTCTGGACCGAGGTTGCTGCCTGGGTATAGAGGGAGATATCGCCCAACGTGATCCGCCCGGCTACGGCTTGCAGCGCCACGTACAGGTACGTCCCGGAACTGGCGAGCGTGGTCAATGTACCCCAGCCGTAGCTCCCCAGGGCGCGTCCAGTGATGATCTTGCGCTGCCCCTCGTAGTTCTCCAGTGCCAGCGCCCGGAAGCGGCCCAGCACAAACGCTCCCAGATCGAAGATCTTCACCTCCTTGGCGGCGTTGTCATTGGTGAGCAACATCAGCAGGTAGCTCATGCGCCGCCGCAGCGGCGATCGGTAGAAGTTGTTCCAGTAGCCTTGCCAGCTCCAGTGCGAGTTGGAGATGAAGGCCGGCAACGGCGCGGCCAGCGCTACTAGCGCCAGCAGCGGGTTGATGCCGAACAACAGAGCGATCATGGTCAGGAAGGTGAGCAGCGAACGCAGCATACCGAAGGTGCTGCTGACCATCGCAATGGGCCGCGACAACGCCTGCTGCTGCGCCTGCTGGAGCATGTCGTAGGACTTGGCGTCCTCGAAGAAGGCAAGGTCCAGGGTAGCGGCGTGTTCCATGATCAGCAGCTGCACGTGCATGCCGACCCGCTCGTTCAAGAGTTGCTGCGCGGCCTGGCTGAGCGCCTGGAGCAGCGCGTTCAGGGCGAGCAAGAGGAACTGGAGGCCGACCAGCGCCACCACCCGACCGACCGCCACGCGCCGGCTCCTCTCCACCAACCGGGCAGACTTCTGCCGTCCCATGGTACATTGGCGGACTGAGGCATCAAGCCCAGGAGGGCAGTGCATGTTGCGCCGTCGAGGAGTTCCTCAAGACGGCCGCGCCCATCGCCCGTTAGGATGATTCGGCAAGGACGTCGAGAAAGGCCCTTACCGTAACGATCCGAAGTTCCCCTAAGCGAGGATCACTCGCGAGGTCGAGCAGGTCGTTATCGTTTGTGACAATGTAACCTGCCTTCCCGCCAATGGCGGCGGCAAGGACCATATTGTCTTTCGGATCGCGAACGCTCAACGGCAACGTCCTCTTGGGTCGAACGTGGAGCGCATTCGCCTGGAGTCGACGCAAAAATGCCGCCCGCTGTTCGGCAGTAAGACCGTACCGCTGCGCAAACTCCGGGCGTGCCAGGACACGCTCGTATTCCGTGCGCAGTTCGGGCGTTAAGACAAGGATGAATTCCCTTCGTCGCCAGGCCAAGAGCACTCGGTGCGACATGCCGCGGTTGCTAATAAGCCCGCTGACTACCTGATTGGTATCAACGACGGCGCGTGGCGCGTCGGCTCTCGCCATAGACCTCCTGGCGGGCAGCGTCAACCACGGCGGTCACGTGGGCGAGCACTGCGTCTGGATCCTTGTCGGCATTTTGCGCTGCAACTTGGTCTATGACTTCCCAGTCGAGAGCCTCGTCGTCAGGTAGCACCGCAAATTGCTCCGGGCTAATGACAACGGCGTAGGGTATTCCGTTCCGTTCCACGACAACCGCTTCTTTCGTTTCGTGGACGGAGCCGAGGATGTCGGAGAGGTTGGCTCTTGCTTCGGCGACCGAAATGGTACGTACCAACGTCATCCCCCTTCCAGAGGATTGTACCTGATCGCATGCCCCTTGTTGCCAATTACGCCACATCGCCTCACGACAACCAGGTAGGACAGCGGTCTTCGTGGCCCGGCCAGAACAATAACCAGACCAGAAAGTAGGCGCCAAGGTTAAGAAAGGCGGGCAGGAGCACGACGACGGCAGCGGGGACTTCGACAAGTTCGGAGAGCGCCAGCACCGTTATCCCCAGGCCGATTGGGGTAAACGCGCCGTACATCCAAGCCAGGGAATCGCGTGCTGACGCCTGCAACGCTCGGGTGCCGCAGATCCACACGACCAGCACAGCGGGGAGCCAGACTTTCTCCGTGACTGCGAGCCGGGCGCTCAGCGGGTTTTGCTGCACAGCCAGGCCGAGCCAGGTGACGCCAACGGCAACGGAGGCGGCGAGGAGTACGAGTAGGGTAAGCGCCGTCCAGCACCACATCGCGCGCCGCGACTGTCGGGGAGGCTTCTCCCACGGGAATATCGTGGCCATTCGGACTCCCGCTTCGTTTCGAGCTGCCGCTACGCCGACCCAGGCGTGGCCGCCCTCCCCTGAAAAATCGCGTTGATGGCGTCGGTCGCCTCCTTGCAAGCGTCCGCCGCCTTTTTGGTACCCTGCTGCAGCGGTGTCACCAAGTTGTTGTAGAAGGCGGCAGTGATATCGGGGTCGAGTTGGCTGGCGCGGGCGTACTCGGCGGCGTTGAGCACCGCGGTCAATTCCGGCTGGCTCACGTTCTTGGGCGCCTGAATCGCTTTCGCCAGGCTGCGGCGCGCCGGCAGGAAGCTCTGCTTCTGCAGTTCGTTGGCGAGCGCCGCCATCGCCGGGTAGGCCCGCGCCGGATCGGCAGCACGGACGGTCATCACCAGCGCGTCATTGACAACCAGCGTAGTGGCGCGGGCGCTGTCGTGGAACGGCTCGCCAAACTGCAATGACGTCGGTAGGTTGTCGCCGACGGTGGTCATCAGCATGGCGACACGCGCCCCGTTGTAGGTCATCTGTCCACTGGGCTTGATCGGCCACTCGTACGCATCCTTCCCTGGTGGCGCGATGACCTTGTAACTGGTAAAGAGGTCGCCATAGAAGGTTGCGGCCTCAATGGCGGCAAGTTCATCCAGCGTGCAGTGCTGACCGTCGGCGCTGAGCAGGGCGCCGCCGTGCTGCCAGAGGAAAAACTCGGGCGTGGGGAAGTTGGTGGGGGCAAAGGCGTACTGGCTCGGCGGCTTCGTCAGCCGGGTCGCAGCGTCCAGCAAATGGGCCCAGTCCCACGTCTGCGGCGACTGTACGCCGGCTGCCGGCAACTGGTTGAGATCGGCCAGCAGGAGGTAGGGTTCGATCGCTGTGGGCAGACCGTAGAGTTTGCCTGCGATGCGGCAGGTGTTCAGGGCCTGCGGATAGTAGTCTTGCTGATCGGTGGTACGGTCGCTGCGCACCTGGCTGTCGATCGCCAGCACGAGCGGCCCGCCCACCAGTTTTTGCAACAGCCAGGGTGTGTAAATTTGCGCGGGATTACCGGCAAGCAAGAGCAGGTCCGGCGAGGGGGTGCCGCCGGCAGCATTCCCCATGTAGGCGGTTTCGATGTTCTGGAAGGTCGACATGCCGGCGGCGTAGCCGGACTGACCGGGCGGCGTGCCGGGAATCCAGGTGATGGTCTTGTCGACGGCAACGCCGTTGTCGGCCACCGTATCGACAACCTGCTGGTACGTGCGGCGATAATTCGCTTGATCCGCCGCCGTGAGGTTCTGACTCATTATGCCCGCAAGATGCACGGGGCGAGCGGGGATGACGGTCGGCGGCGGCTGAAACGCCGCTGGCACTAATTGACAACCGGCAAGGGGCAGCGCCGCCATCCCGGCCATGGTACCGAGCACCATCCGTCGTGAGATCCGCATGCCAATTCTCCTTTGCCGCCACCTGGCGCTGTGCATCCGTGGACGCTGGGGGCAGTGCGCTTGCTACTCCTCAAAGTTCAGGTTGACCGGCTGCCGGGGGAGCGGCGGCTTACCAGTCGTCGGCACGTCCTCGCCCACTACCTCAAGCTGGAAGTCATCGATCCAGACGGTACCTTTGCCATGAAGCAACACGCCGAAGTAGATGAGATTGCTGTCCAGCGGCACATCGAGCACGATCTGATAACGCTGCCAGTCCTGCGTGCCTTGAATGGGGCGGTTCTGCATATTGTCGAAGTGCTGAACATTGCCGGCAC
Source organism: Chloroflexi bacterium UBA4733 (assembly GCA_002404055.1). The sequence continues at coordinate 8,821 of DHIZ01000340.1, read as the reverse complement.
GGGGATCCACGCGCATCCACATGCCTACCCAGCCTTCGACGTGCTCGGCTCGGACGAAACCGGAGAGTCGTAGTCGTTGCCCCAGATAGTCGCTCGCCTGGAAGCCCTGGGTAAGCGTTGCAAAGTCCTGCGGCTCGTCGACAATCGATCTGATCCGGACACTGGCTTCGCCGCCGTGCGCCACACTACGATCCAGTCGGATCTCGTAGTCCTCGGGATGCGAGCTGCCTCCGCCCCAGCCGTTCGGGAACGGCGTCGTTGCGACGGTCGCCATTGCGATATCCTCCTTGCCCGCTCGTCATCAAGGGCACCCGTGCCTCCCCTACCTTACCCAATACCCACGCCAATGTCAATGACAAGAACCTAGTATAGTCACTGTCCTTGACTTAGACGATGATTGTTTGTAGCGTTGACACGCTCCCCTCTGCTGCTCCATACTGTGGGCATGCCGCCACGCCAGCCCCCTGCACCATCGCCCAATCCCCTCTATGCCCGGCTCGGTGAACGAGTGCTAAGCGCGCGGCGGCACATCGGAATCTCGCAGCAACAGCTTGCTGAGCGCGTTGGGCTGACGCGCACATCCATTACGAATCTGGAACGGGGCCGCCAGAAGATTCAAGTGCATACGCTCTACGCCATCGCCGCAGCGCTCGGTGTGGCGCCGGAGGCGCTCCTTCCGGCCCGCCCTGATGCATCCGGGAAGGTACACGAGCACGTCAGCGCGCCGCTGCGCCCCGAAGAACTCGACTGGGTCCAGCGCGTCGTCGGTGGTCAGAAGAAGTAAGGGGCAATGGACGACGGTAGAGTAACGCAGGCGGCGACGCGCCTGCTCAACGACGCGGGGATAGGCACGCCGCCCGTTCCAGTGGACCGCCTGGCCCGGCGACTCGGTGCCCAGTTGCGCTTCGAGCCATCGCGCGGCGACCTCGCCGGGCTCCTGTTCCGGGACCGCGAGCAGATCATCCTCGGCGTCAACGCCTTGCTGCCACGAACACGGCAGCGCTTCACCATGGCTCACGAGCTGGGCCACCTGCTCCTGCATCCTGGCGACGGCCTGCACATCGACCGCGACTTCCGGTCGCGAAGGAAGGCGGAGCGGACCCGTGCCGTTCAACCGGTCGACATCCGAGACCTCACGCTGGAAGCGCTCACGCCGGCCCTGACGCTGGATGTCGAGGCCATGCTTCGGTCAGCGCCCGGCAATCTGGTGGCTATGCACGCCGGACGCGAAGCCCGCGTCAGCGGCTACTTCACCTCCGAACCGGGAACGGTCACGGCGACCCTACCTATCGGAGGCGACAGCGCGGCCGCCAATGCACGGGAGCAAGAGGCCAACAGCTTTGCGGCGGAACTGCTGCTGCCGGCTGCCACGCTGCGTGCCGACATTGAAGGCGACCTCGACTACGAGGAAGACGACCGCGTCCGGCGGCTGGCGGAACGCTATCAGGTGAGCCTGCAACTGCTCCTGCGCCGGCTGGCGGCGCTCGGTCTCTTCGCACCCTCCAGATAGCCATGGCTGGCAACGCCCCGTATCTAGAACTTGCGTTCTTGCCACAATGCGGTATAATTAGAACGTTAGTTCGATTCCGGCCGGGCCGGAGAAAGGATCGTCAGCAGTGCCGTTTTCCAACAGTCAACTGGAGCAGCTCGAGGCCCGCATCGACGAGAGGCGCGTCCATACCCGTCGCAAGCAGGGAATCGAGTTGCGCTACCTCGAAGGTCACGATGTCATCGAGATGGCAAACACCGTCTTTGGCTACCACGCCTGGTCCTACCAGTTGACCAAGCTGGAAATGACTGCCGGAGTTTGGCTGGCCACGGTTCGCCTGGTTGTCACGCCCGCGGACGGCGAGACTGTGCAACGCGAGGACGTGGGTGTTGGTATTCCGGCTGTGCCGCGTGACGCGAATGAAGCATCGCCGGATGCTCAAGAGACTGCCATCAAAGGCGCCGTCACCGATGCGCTAAAGCGAGCATTGCGCACCTTTGGCAATGCCTTCGGCAATAGCCTGTACGACAAGGCCGAGGCAGCGGCCGCGCGTGACGACCAACCCGCGCGCCTGCAGCCCCGCGCTGCGGACGGGAGTACCGGCGCTGAGGACTCGGCCGCGACACGAGCCTGCCCATCCTGTGATGAGCCGATGCTGCTGCGCAGCGGCACCACCCGCGACGGCCGGCCCTATAGCGCCTGGTTCTGCTCGGCCAAGTGCGGTCAGAAGCCCGTCTGGCTAGCTGAACGCAAGGCCAGCTAGCGGCCAGGGGCGAGCTCCCCGGGTCGGGGAACTCGCCCATTTGTCTCGGCCTATTCCTTGCCCGGCAGTACCAGATCGGTGCCGACGTTCAGGTAGCTGGGGTCGTCGATGCGCCATTTGTTCGCTTCGTAGATGACTTCCCATTTCGACTCGTCGCCATCATACTCGCGAATGGCAATTTTGCGCAGTGTGTCACCCGGCATACTCTTGATCGTCTTCCCCTTGACCGCCGGCGCTTCCTTCTTGCCCCATGGTAGTTTCATGACCCTCTCCTCTCCCACCAGACACGCCACTGACCGCGGGAAGCATGGATCCCCGTCAGGTGCGTCGTTGGCGCATTGTACGCCACGGCGGCTGCAACGTCCAGAACAGGCGCGATGCAACGTGGTATGTGCCGACCTATCATGGCACGCGCCGAACGGCAAGCAAATCGCGTACCGTGTTTGGCGTCAAGCGTACCGTCGCTACCCCTGCCGGATGCGGTAGTCTGCACGCTACGTCGGCAACACCGGAAGGGACAAGGCACCCATGGACAGCACCGCGCCGCTGCAGAAACGCTCCCTGATCCTGGTCGCCTTGCTCCTGGCAACGTTCCTGACCGCGATGGAAGCAACCGTCGTCAGCACTGCCATGCCGACGATCATCGGTGATCTTCACGGCCTCAACCTGTACGCCTGGGTCTTCTCCATCTACCTGCTCACGTCGACGGCCACGGTGCCGCTCTATGGCCGGCTGGCCGACATGGTGGGACGCAAGCCGGTATTCATGGGCGGTATCGGGCTATTCCTGCTCGGCTCCGCCCTTTCCGGTCTCTCCCAGAATATGCCGGAACTGATCACCTTCCGAGGCCTGCAGGGGTTGGGCGCCGGGGCCGTCCAACCGACCGTCTTCACAATTCTGGGTGATCTCTATTCGCTCACTGAACGCGCCCGCATCCAGGGGCTGTTCAGTGCAGTCTGGGGGACGTCCAGTGTGGCCGGCCCGGCGCTCGGCGCTTTTATCACCGTGAACATTGGCTGGCGCTGGGTCTTCTACGTCAATGTTCCATTTGGTACCATTGCGGCCATCCTACTCTGGCGCACGCTCCAGGAATCGCGCCAGAGCAGGCAGCATTCCCTCGACTACGCCGGCGCCGCCACCTTGACCAGCGGCATCGCTCTGCTGCTCTATGGCCTGCTTGGTGGGGCGGGTGGCCAGGTCCTGCTGCCGGTCATCCTCCTCTCGTTGGTCGTCCTGGCCGCCTTCGTCCTGATCGAGTTGCGTGCCGATGAGCCAGTCTTGCCGCTCGGCATGTTCCGCGAGCCATTCATCGCCGTCCCCTGCCTGGCAGGCATTTTTGCCGGCGCTGTGCAGTTCGGCGTGTCCTCCTACGTGCCATTGTTCGTGCAGGGCGTACAGCTCGGCACAGCTGGTGACGCCGGCAAGGCGCTGGTACCGCTGTCTCTGGGCTGGCCGCTGGCCGCCTTTGTCTCGCCGCGCCTGCTGCTCCGATTCGGCTTTCGCCCGGTCGCCATGCTCGGCACCTTGCTTATGAGCATCGGCACTGCCCTACTTCTGATCTATGGCCTGTACACACCGCTGCTCTTCATTGTCGCCAACCTGTTCGTGCTCGGCATGGGCCTTGGCTTCAGCTCCAACTCCTTCTTGCTGGGCGCCCAGAATGCCGTGGGCCGGGAGCGACGGGGCGTGGTGACGGCGTCGGTCCAGTTCACGCGCACGATGGGCGGCACCGTCGGCATCGCCCTGCTCGGCGCGGTCCTCAATGCCCACCTGGCCACGACCCTGCGCGCCGCCGGTACCACCGATGTCAACGCCATCCTCAACCCAAGCGTGCGAGGCGCCTTGCCACCAGCTGTCGTACAGATCCTCCGCAACGGCCTGGCATCCGGCCTGCACCAGATCTACCTGCTGCTGGCCATCGCCGCCGTTGCCGCCTTCGGGGTGGCGTGCTTCTTCCCGAAAGGACGAGGCGAAGAAGCTACTCTGGTCCAGACTACAGCGCCGGAGCAACGGCAGCCGGAAGTAGTGGCCACTGAGGTGGAAGAGATTTCGCGATAGCTTCGGTTACGCCATGGGATCGCGCCTTGGCCACAGCGCTTACAATGGCTGCACAATTCGGGTGCGGGCGTACTTTGAACAATTTGGAACGGCAGCCAGAATAAGGGGGGCGCCGACCACGGCGCCTACTTGGCGTGTTGTATTGAAGACACCGGACGCCGCTCCGGCCATTTGTGGCTTGATGTTGCGCATCGCCACCGTGCTGAGGGGCGCGAAGATGCAGCCCATCCCCAGTCCAGCGACCACGGCGGGGAAGAAGAAAGTGAACCATGTCGAATCCGGCGACGCCACCAGGATGATCAGGCCCATGCCAGCGGCAAAGAGGGTCAGGCCGACCATCAGAATGTACTTGCCGCCGATGCGGTCGACCAGTCGCCCGGCATTGGGTGCGACGACCATCGAGACGAGCGACATGGGCGCCAGTGTCAAGCCGGCGCGCAGCGCGGTCACGCCGAGTACCGACTGGAAGTAGATCGTCAGAGGCAGGAAGAGCCCGAGCATGCCGAAGGACATCACGCCGCTGATCCAGTTCATCAGCGAATAGTTGCGATCGCTGAAAAGCGAGAGCGGCACCAGCGGCTCTGGCTGAAAGCGTTCCCAGAGCACGAAGAGGACCAGCACAACGATGCCGGCGCCGATGATCTCAGGGATGGTCAACCAGCCGGCGATCGCTCCCCAGTTGTAGCGCTGTCCTTCGATCAGGCCGAACACGATGCCAAAGAGGCCGCCGCTCGCCAGCAACACACCTACCAGATCGAGGCCGTGGCGTCGACCTGGCCGCAAGTCGGGCACGATGAGGAATGTGCCAAGGATGGCCAGGATGCCCACCGGTAGATTGACATAAAAGATGCCGCGCCAACTCCAGTAGGTCACGATGAAGCCGCCGAGCGTCGGACCCAGCGTTGAACAGAGCGTCGGCAACCATGCTTTGCCAGCCGCATGATACGGCACGGGTAGCGTCCGCCGGCCCGTACAATGGTCGGCGACAGCCTCGTCACCTGGTAATGGAGCAACCGTCCTTGGTAAAGCCTTCGCTTTCAGCCCTGCCGCCCGGCCTGCGCTTCATTCCCCTTGACAACGGCGCAATCGCCCGGCTCGACAGCGCCTACCCCGTGGTCGCCCGCCTGGCGGCGGGAGATGACGGTTGGAGCGTCAGCCTGATCGGCGCCAGCTTTGACACGCAGCCTTCGCCGGTAGCGCGTGGGCTGAGCACACTCGAGGCAGCGCAAGCGGCGGCGGCGATCGCCCTGCAGACCGTCCAGGTGCTGGAAGCGCGCGACAGCTACCGCTTTCGGCGCCAGGAGACCGGCCCCAACCGCTGGTACAGCGACCAAACGGCGCGCCAGCCGGCGGTCTGGAACGGCAGGCTACCTGACCTCGGCGGTGCCGACCAGATGGAGCCGGTCGACCTGGATGCCGTCCTGGGCTACCTTGATGCCACGTTCCCCCACCTGGTGAATCTGGCCCAGCACCGCCCCCATTTCGATCCGGCGCGGGGACGAACGACCGATCCCAACGAACACACCATCGAGGTGCTGGCCGGGTTGAACACCAGCGAATTGGCAGACGAAGACGCCCGCCTGGCGCGGATGACGATTGTCTACCACGACATCGGCAAGGGGTTAGACGCCTACGATCCCCGGCACCCCCTGGAATCGGCCCGGCTGGCCGCGCCTTTGCTGGCGTACCATGGGCTGACGCCCGGGCAGCAAGCGACAGTGCTCCTGCAGATCCGGGAGCACGACCTGCTCGGCATCCTCAGCCGCGGACGTATGGCCGTAGGCGAAGCCATTGAACGGCTTCAACTGCTGGAACGCCCGCAAAATCTGGCGCTCCACGCCGCCATCTCCACCGCCGACATCAGCGCCATCCGCGGCCTGCGCTGGGTCGTGGAGGAGGGGAGGATCGAGCGAGCACGGCGAGAGGTGGCAGAGGCAGTTAGGTCGGCCAACAGCAGGCGTTCAGTCGGCATTCAGGAATAGGTCGCTCGGCTGCAGCAAGAGCACGTTCTCTCCCTGCGCCCGCCGCTGCACTGATGGCGTAAAGCCGGAGCGGCTGGCCAGCACCCAGAGCGGTGCGCTGTCCAAAGGCAGCTTCTGCGCCTTGACTTGTAGCGCCATCAACACGCCTTCATCTATTGGCGCGGCCGTCCACTTGCACTCGCCAACCAGCGTGACCTTGCCGCCCCACATCCCGACCAGATCAATCTCGTCCCGGCTATCCCACCAGCGGCCAAGCTGGGCGACCCGGACCGGCAACGCCTGTGCCGCGATACGACGCCAGAGATGCTGGCCACAGACCTCTTCCCAGGTGGTGCGGGCGACGAACTCCTGCAACGCCGGTCGGATCTCCCGATCCCAGACGGCGTCGCCCTGCCCCAACTGCAGCAGCGACTGAAACGGGGAGACGAAGCGATACCTATATCAGGTTGCAACCCGACAGGTTCAGACCTGCCAGGTTGCAACCTGCTAGGTCCATGGGGAGCAAAAGCCCGCGCTGGGTCCTTGCCTGCCGACCCAGACTGGCTACACGACGGGTCGCCGACGGGACTGTCCCAGCAGCACGCCGGCGATCACCACGATGACACCGATAACTACAAGGATCAGGCTGCCGTGGGATACACCGAGAATGCCGACCTTGGCAAAGTGCTGGAGCAGACCTAGCAGCACCACGATCACGCCGATAACCACCAGCACTAAACTCGTACCGCTCACGGGCTTCTCCCTCGCTCTGACCGCGTGAAACCGCACCACGCCTTGTCACCGCTATTGTGGCAGCAGATTGAGAACTCTGCATCAGCCGTAGGTATTCCGGCCAAGCAACTCCCGAAATGTCTGGGCACGCGCTTGCCACCGGACACTCCGTACAATAACGGCGGAACGCTGCGACGGGTAGCGCGAACGGCAAGAGAAGAGCGAGCAATGGACGGCGACACCGAGAACTACACGCAGGCGACCTATCTCTCGCCCTTTACCTGGCGGTATGGCAGCGCCGAACTGCGAAGCATCTGGTCGGAAGAACACTACCGTCTGCTCTGGCGGCAAATCTGGCTTGCCCTGGCGAGCGAACAGCAGAAGCTGGGACTGTTGACGGAGGAAGAGCTTGCCGACCTCCAGGCGCACGTCGAAGAGGTTGACCTGCCCCGAGCCCATGTTATCGAACGCCAAACGCGCCACGACGTGATGGCCGAGATCCGTACCTTCGCCGAGCAAGCCCCATTGGGCGGTGGCAAACTCCACCTCGGGGCCACGTCGGCGGATATCGAGGACAATGCCGACGTGCTACGCCTGCGAGAGTCGTTGGAGATCGTCACCAACCGCGTCGCCGCGGTGCTCCACGCCTTCGCCAACCAGATCGAGCGCTACGCCGACACCGTCTGTATGGCCTACACGCACCTGCAACCCGCCGAACCGACCACCCTGGGCTACCGCCTGGCAATGTATGCCCAGGACTTCCTCCTCGACTTGCGCCAACTGCGCTGGCTGCTGGAGCAGTTGCGCGGCAAAGGGCTGAAAGGCGCTGTCGGCACGGCTGCCTCTTACACGCTCCTGCTGGACGGCAATCCCGGCAGCGCCGCCGATCTGGAGCAAGGGGTGCTCGACGCGCTGCACCTGCCGGCCTTCCCCATCAGCGGGCAGACCTATCCGCGCAAGCAGGATCTCCTGGTGATGAACGCGCTGGCCGACGTGGCGCAATCGGCCTACCGCTTCGCCTTCGATGTGCGCGTGCTGCAGTCGCCCGGCTTCGGCGAGCTGGCCGAGCCGTTCGAGCGCCACCAGGTCGGCTCCAGCGCCATGCCCTTCAAGCGCAACCCGCGCACGACGGAGCGCATCTGCTCCCTCGCCCGCTACATCATGGCGTTGCCACCGGTCGCCGCCGGCAATGCCGCGCACAGCTTGCTGGAGCGCACCCTGGACGATTCCGCCGCCCGCCGCGTCATGTTCCCCGAAGCCTTCCTGGCCCTGGACGAAATCCTGGCCTCCACCCATTACGTTGCCGCCGAAATGGTGGTCAGCCAGCACGCCATCGACCGCAATCTGGCCACCTACGGCCCCTTCGCCGGCACCGAGCGCTTGCTCCTGACGTGGGTCGGTCGCCACGGCTTTGGCCGCCAGGAGTTGCACGAGTTGATCCGCGACGCCAGCATGGCCGCCTGGTCGGCACTGCAGGCCGGCCAGCCCAACCCGATCATCGACCACCTCACCGATGCGGCCATGAACAGCGGCCGCGTTCCCGGTGACTATGCAGCGGTGCGCGCTGAAGTGACGGCGCTGCTCGACCCCAGCACCCACACCGGCACCGCCGTGGAGCGCTGCCGAGCGTTCGCCGCCGCGTTGCGGACGGAGGTCGGCAGTGTTGGACGTGACGAAGTGGCGGCGGGGCCAGCGTACTGAATAGAACATGGGGATGCCGTCTGACCTGTAGATTTGGGCCGTTAGACAAGGTTCAAATCCGGCGTTATTGGCATGACAGTTGAGGGTGTGCGGTTGTGCCGGCCTGGCAGGTATGGT
>DHIZ01000339.1 GCA_002404055.1 Chloroflexi bacterium UBA4733 | reverse complement strand
CACCAAATACCTACCCCAGAAAGAGGGGTCTCTCCCCGCGCCGGAAAAAGAGTCAGAGAAGGAGGTTCACATGACCAACAACATCCGCCTCACGGCCATCGGCGGTGGCGCGATGGGGGAGGCGTTCATTGCGGGCTTACTGCGAGCTGATGGACTACTGCAGGGCGACGATGTCGCGGTGGTTGAGCCGGTGGCGGCTCGGCGGGAGGTGCTGAGCCGGCAGTACGGGGTGCGCACGAGCGCGGCACTGGGCGGCCTCGTACACGGCGCGGATGTCGTACTCATTGCGGTGAAGCCGGATACGTTTGAGGTTGTGGCCGGGGAACTGCGCGGGCTGCTGGCGCCGCAGCAACTGGTCTTGACACTCATGGCGGGTATTCCCCTGGCGACCGTGGTCAACGGGTTGCAGTTTCCCGCTGTCGTCCGGTTGATGCCCAACATTCTCTGCCGGATCGGGGCCGGGATGATCGTGTGGTACGCGATGCCTTCCGTGACCGATGACCAGCGTGACCTCTGCCGGCGCTTGTTTGGGGCGATGGGCGCGGAGTTTGCGGTGCTGGACGAGAAGTACCTGGACATGGCGACGGCAGTTTCCGGCAGTGGCCCTGCCTATATGTTCCTGGTTCTGGAGGCATTGACCGATGCTGGCGTACACCTCGGCTTTCGGCGCGAGCAGGCCGCTATTTTGGCGCAGCAGACGATGCTGGGGGCGGCGCAGCTCATCCAACAGGAGCCGCAGCATCCGGCAGCGTTGCGCAACATCGTGACGTCACCGGGTGGCACGACGGTGGAGGGGCTGCTGGTGCTGGAACAGCGGGCCGTTCGCGCCTCCATCGTCGAAGCGGTCCTAGCGGCCTACGCAAAGGCGCAAAAGCTAGGGTAGAGTAGAGTAGGCGTGTCGAAACGCGCCGGCTCTCTTGAAGTCGAAGGTCTTGCCTACTGTGAATTCGTTGTTGCTCTACACCGTGATCGCCTGGCTGCTCCGCGTGCTCTCCTTCGCTATTATCGGTCGGGCGCTCATTTCCTGGTTCGCGCCGAATTCTAATAACCCCTTCGTGCGCCTGCTAATTGAGGTGACGGAGCCGATCCTGGCGCCGCTGCGGCGCATTATTCCGCTGATCGGCATGATGGATATCACACCGATTGTCGCGATCTTCCTGCTGCAGTTGCTGCAGCAATGGCTGGGGCAGGCACTGCTTGGCTGATCGCATGACATTTCAGCGCCCGACCGGGACGGCAGATCGGCTACCGGCGCAGCAGGCTGCCTGGAACTACGTCACGTCGCGGGCGGAACGGGTGGCAGCCCAGTTCGGTTACGGACGCATCGACACGCCGACGTTTGAAGAGACGTCGCTCTTTGTGCGCGGTGTGGGCGAGGGAACGGACTTGATGGAGCGAGAGACCTATACGTTCGTTGATCGCGGTGACAATCGCTTGACGTTGCGTAGCGAGGGTACCGCTCCGACCATGCGCGCGTACCTGCAGAATGGCTTGGAGAGCTTTCTGACGCCGTTACGCCTATATTACGTCGCGCCGATCTTTCGCTACGACCGGCCCCAGAAGGGGCGATTGCGCGAGCACCACCAGTTGGGCCTGGAGGCGATTGGCGAATCCGACGCGGCCATTGACGCCGAGGTCATCGCGGTGCTGGCGCGGGTGTTTGCGGAGATCGGTCTTCGCGGCGTGTCGATGCAACTGAACAGCATCGGTGACGAGCAGTGCCGTCCGGCCTACATTGCTCAACTCGTGGCCTATTACCGTCCGCGCATTGACCGGGCCTGTGCCAACTGCCGCGTCCGGCTGGAGAAGAACCCATTGCGGCTGCTTGATTGCAAGGAGGAGCGCTGTCAGCCCTTGATCGCGGCAGCGCCGAAGCCCGTCGATGCCCTCTGTGACGCCTGCGCGCAGCACTTCACTCGCCTGCAGCACCTGCTGAGCGTGCTGGAACTCCCCTGCACACTCAACCCGCGCCTGGTGCGCGGCCTGGGCTACTACACGCGCACGGTGTTTGAGTTCTATACCTCGGAACGAGGGGCGCAATCGGCCCTGGGCGGGGGCGGCCGCTACGACGGCCTGATCGCCGAATTGGGTGGTCGCCCGACGCCGGCGGTCGGCTTCGGCGCCGGCATCGAGCGCTGGTTGCTGGCTTTGCAAGAGCAGGGTGTGGTGTTGCCGCCGGGACCGCGCCCGGACGCCTACGTTTGCCACCTGGGCGTCGAAGCGCAAGATTGGGCGCTGCGCCTCGCCATGCAGTTGCGCGCGGCCGGCCTCAGTGTGGTTGCAACGCCCGGCGTGCGCAAGCTGCCGGCACAGTTCCGGCAGGCGGAGCACTATGGCGCGCGCTATGCGGTGATCGTGGGCAGCGAGGAGGCAGCCCTGCAGGTGGCAACATTGCGTGATATGACGACCAAGGCCGAACGCCGCAACATGGACCCGGACAGCCTCCTGCGGGCGCTACGCGACGTATGAAGCCACGTACATCGTCCCGCGCAGCAGCCGTCAGCATGCTCTGCTTGGCGGTTGTCATGGCCCTGAGTGCCTGTTCCGGCCAGAGTCTGGTCGACGCTGCGCTCGCTCCGCCGGACGGCACACCGTCGTCGGCGGAGTACGCAGCAGCGATCAACACGCCGGCCCCGACGCCGACTGCCGTCGTGATCGTTCCGCGAAGCCTCGCGGTGAATGTGGCGCGCCTCAGCGTGAAGCCGGGTGAGACGCAAGAGATCGACGTGACCGGCACGCCGGATCGCTACATCAACGTCATCGTGAGCTATTCCAATGGCGACCACTTCAACGCCGCCAGCCACATCGGAGCGCAGTTGGACATCAACGGCGCCTACGCCGACAAATGGACAGTTGATCCGCTGGCGTCGGGCGGCAGTGTGAGCGTCCAGGTGCAGGATGTGACCAGCGGCCAGATCGACCACCAATCGTTCCTCATTGATGCCAAGCCGTGGGGCGGCTCGGCCCCCGTCGGCAACCCACCAATCGTCGCCTACGTGCCGTTCGGCACGCCAGGCGCCGCGCCGGTGGCGGTGACGCCCTCAGCCTCCAGTGCTCCCTTTCCGTTCCCCTCACCGTTCGCGGTCGGCACGCTGGTCCCTGGTTTAGTGGCGAACGGCAACCTGCAGGTGTCGGCAGCCCCGAGTCCGGCGGTGATACGCGCCGGCGGCACCGTTCGCATTAACGGTACGCTCACCGATGCGTCCGGCAAAGGCGTAGCCGGCGCCCGCCTGTTTGCCATCGGCCATTTTCCGGGTGGGCACTCAGAGGTCTGGGTCTCCCCGGCCCAGTCCGGGTCGGGTGGCCTGGTCTGGGTTTCGGCGCCGATCATTGGCGTCAGCACCGGCGCCACGATCCTTGTCGATGTCTACATGACCTTCAACGGGCAGAGCTACCACGGGGCGACCTCGTTCCAGGTGGGGTAGGGCCTCACTCCCAATAGCGAATAATCGCCGCCTCTTGCCAGGAGGAGTCGCCGTGGGCCGCGACCGCCTTGTAGATCTCGTTGGTCATTGCGGTGAGGGGGGCGAGCAGGCCGGCCTCTTGCGCCACTTCCAGGGCGTAGCCGAGGTCGCGGGTGTGCTGGCGTAGTTCTCCCTGGCCGTCGAAGGCGCCTTGCAGCATTGGCTCGGCGTCGGGTAGGTCCAGCAGATCGGCCGTCAGCGAGCTATCGAGGCCGACCCGACGTGCGAAGGAAAGGCCTTCCGCCAGGGCCACGGTGCGCGCTGCCCGGAGCATCTGATCGAGCAGTGTAGTCAGTTGGCCGAAGCCTGATGGGCCGACGTAGGCGACGCGCTGGGCCAGCAACTCCAGCAGCGACCGGGCGCTCTGGAAGGCGTCCGGCGAGCCGCCAACCGGCGCAATCAGGTGTTCGCCGTGGCGTATCAGGGGTGCATCAAGCATTTGCCCGCCTCGCGCGGCCACCAGGGCGGCCAGCCGGCGGTCGCTGGATGGAACGCTGGCGCCGAGGTTGATGACAACCTGTCCCGGCGCCAGGGCCGAGAGTACGCCATCGGGACCTTCCATCACCGATACCAGGGCGTGGACATCCGGCAGGTCGAGCAGGACAGTATCGACGGCCGACGTCAGGTAGAAGGCGTTGGCGACATCGCTCGCCCCCAGCGCTACATAGCGACGTGTCTGCTGTTGATCGCGGTTTAGCATGACAAGGCGCCGTCCGGCGTCCAGCAGGCGCGTGGCAATGTGGTCGGTAAGGTAGCCCCCGCCAACGAGGCCAACGGCGTCGGCTCGTTCGGAACCGGGCGTGTGTGCGGTCATTGCGTTCCCGCGACCGATGGTTGGGCGCCAGCCTCACTGAGCCAGCGCTGCATCGTTGACCCGTACTGCAGCAAGACGGGACGCGGGTCTATCGGCGTCTCTTTGTTGTTGATCCATTCCAAGGAAAGCGTGCCAGCGTACCCTTGCTTCGCCAGGATCTCCACCTGGCGCCGCATGCTGCCGTCTCCTTCGCCCAGCGGCGCCGGGATGTCACCTTGCTGGGCCGCCGACGCGACCGCTGGTATCTCCGACACATGCACGTGTCGTACCCAGGGCCCGAGCGTCGCGAAGGCGTCGTCCACGCTGATGCCGCGGCGGACGTGGTGCGCGGCGTGCCACGTTGCCCCGGTGTTGGCGTGGCCGGCGTGCTCCAGGCACCAGGCGACGTCGGCAGGGTTCCAGAAGGCGTCGTGGGTTTCTAGACACGGCATGACCTGATAGGGCGCGCAGCGTTGCGCCGCCGCCGCCAGCGTATCGGCCACGAACGGGCGCGCCTGCTCCATCGTCCAGCCCGGCGCCATGGGGCCGCCGAAGACGCGCAACACCGAGGCGCCGGCAATGGCGGCCAGTTCGGCATAGGCGGCGATCTCCTCGACAGCGGCGGCGCGCTCGTCCGGCGTCGTTCGGTTGAGCCGCGTGCCCAACGCAATCGCGCTAATCACAAGGCCGGCATCTGCCGCCTGCTGCCGCGCGCTCGACCAAGCCGCCTGGGTCCCACGTTCCAGGCCGTGGCCATGCTTCCACTCGACGCGCACTTCAAGGGCGGTGCAACCGCTCGCCCGTCCCTCACTTAACAAGGTGGACAGATCCCACTGCGGCGCCGCTGAGCTCATGAATCCGATTCGCATGCATAACTCCTTTGCGGCTGGATCATAGCGCACCGGCGCGTGCCGTGGGCGACCAAACACCCTATAATTGCGGCTACTGAGATAGAAGCGAAAGGTGAACACCCTTGGCCCTGAGTGGACGAATTGCGAACAACGCCCTGGAACTGATGGGCGGTACGCCTATGGTGCGGCTGAATCGCCTCACCGATGGCTTGCAGGCCACGGTAGCGCTGAAGATGGAGTCGTACCAACCGGGAGGCAGTGTCAAAGATCGTATCGGCGTGGCCATGGTGCTCGATGCCGAACAGCGGGGCGTGATGACGCCGGACACTGTCATCATCGAACCGACGAGCGGCAACACCGGCATTGCCCTGGCCTGGGTGGCGGCGGTGCGCGGCTACCGGCTGATCCTGACTATGCCCGACTCGGTAAGCCTGGAGCGGCGCAAGCTGGTGCGGGCCTTTGGCGCCGAACTCGTGCTGACTCCGGGTACCGAGGGGATGCGTGGCGCCATTCGCAAAGCGGAAGAACTGGCGGCCACTTTCCCCAAAGCCTGGATACCGCAACAGTTCAAGAACCTGACCAACCCGAAGGCGCATCGAGAAACGACGGCGGAGGAGATCTGGCGGGACACCGAAGGCGCCATTGATGTCTTTGTAGCCGGCGTGGGCACCGGTGGCACCATCATCGGTGTGGCGGAAGCGCTCAAGCCCCGCCGTCCCGGACTGCTCGCCATCGCGGTAGAGCCGGTCAACTCGGCGGTGTTGAGCGGCGGGAAGCCCGGTCCGCACCGCATCCAGGGCATTGGCGCCGGCTTTGTGCCGGACATCGTGCGCCGCGAGTTGATCGACGAAGTGATCCAGGTAGAAGACGAGCAGGCGATGCTGACCGCTCGGCAACTGGCAAGCAAAGAGGGACTGCTCGTCGGCATCAGCAGTGGCGGCAACGTCTGGGCGGCGCTTCAGGTTGCCAGGCGACCGGAGAGCAAAGGGAAGCTCATCGTCACCGTCGCGCCGGACCAAGGCGAGCGCTATCTCTCCACCGACCTTTTCCGCGATCTCGTGTAAGGGAGGCCGTATGTCCTACGAACCGTCAGCCTTCGATCTGGCCGCCGCGGTGGTCCGGCGCTCCGGCGATCCCAACGAGTTGCTCGGCTACCTCGCCACCAAGTTTCAGGCGGCGCTGCCCGGCCAGATGCGCGCCGAGCGTGGGGGTTTCCTGGGCCGCGGCCCGGTGCGGCTGGTGGAAGTGGCGCTAGGCGACTATCGCTACAGCATCGAGACGCAACGCAACATGCTGCAAGCCCGCCGCGCCAAGACGGTGCGCGGCGTGGAGATCTCCCACGAAGACCTCACCGTCGACCACTGGGTCCACGAGCTGACGCTGGAACTGCAAGCGCTGGCCGAGCAGAGCGAGCTGTACGGCGAGGCGATCCGGCGGTTGGCGCTGGGATAGGAAGCAACATGCAAGCATTGGTCAAGGCCAGGTCTGAACCGGGGTTGTGGTTGCAGGAAGTGCCTGAGCCGGTTCCGGGCCCGAGTGATGTGCTGGTTCGTGTTTTGCGAACCGGTATCTGCGGTACCGACCTGCATATCTACGCCTGGGACGCCTGGGCACGCGCTACGATCCGGCCACCGCTGGTGATCGGTCACGAGTTTGCCGGCGAGGTCGTCGCTGTGGGGGCCAACGTGGACTCCGTTCGTCCCGGCGAGTTGGTCAGCGGCGAAGGGCACCTCGTCTGCGGGCGCTGCCGTCACTGCATGGCTGGCCGCCGCCACCTCTGTGCCAACACGGTCGGCATCGGCGTGCAACGCGACGGCGCCTTCGCTGAGTACATCGTCGTCCCGGCGATGAACCTCTGGCCACATCAAACGCCGATTGACGTTGATGTCGCCGCCATCTTCGACCCCTTCGGCAACGCCGTCCACTGCGCTTTGCAGTTCACGATGGTGGGTGACGACGTGCTCATCACCGGGGCAGGGCCAATCGGCATCATGGCCGCCCTCGTCGTGCGCCATGTTGGGCCGCGCTTTGTGGTTATCACCGACGTCAGCGATTATCGCCTGGAACTAGCCCAACGAGCAGGCGTGACGCGGGCGGTGGACGCGCGGTCGATGGATTTAACCACGGTGCAGCGCCAACTCGGCATGCAGGAGGGGTTCGATGTCGGTCTGGAGATGTCAGGCCACGCGCAGCCCCTACGAGACATGATTGCCAACATGGCGCACGGCGGTAAGATTGCCATGCTTGGTCTCCAGTCCAGCGAGGTCGCCATCGACTGGTCGCAGGTGGTGCTGAAGATGCTCACCCTGCGCGGCGTCTACGGTCGGGAGATGTTCGAGTCCTGGTACACCATGTCGGTCTTGATCCAGTCGGGGCTGGACATCTCCCCGGTCATCACGCACCGCTTTGCCTACCGGGACTATGAAGCGGCCTTCCAGACAGCGCGCGAGGGTCAGTGTGGCAAGATTGTGCTGGACTGGACGATGGACTGACCCGGAGGGATGCATGTTTGCGCAGATGAAGAGCGACATCTCGGCCACGCTGGCTGACATTCGCGCCGCCGGCCTCTACAAGGCTGAGCGCGTGATCGCCACGCCGCAAGGGTCACTCCTGCGTGTCGGTGACGGGCAGGAGTTGATCAACCTCTGCGCCAACAACTACCTTGGCCTGGCCGACCATCCGGCAATCGTTGCAGCGGCGCGGGAGGGACTCGACCGCTGGGGATTCGGCACGGCATCGGTTCGCTTCATCTGCGGCACCCAGGAGATCCACCGGGAGTTGGAGAGTCGGCTCACCAGTTTTCTCGGCGCCGAGGACACCATCCTCTACGGCTCCTGCTTCGATGCCAATGGCGGCTTGTTTGAGGTGCTACTGGACGAACGTGATGCGGTGATCTCCGATGCCCTGAACCATGCCAGCATCATTGATGGCATCCGACTCTGCAAGGCGCAACGCTACCGCTACGCCAATCGTGACATGGTCGATCTGGAGCGCCAACTCCAGCAGGCAACCGGCGCTCGTTACCGCCTGATCGCTACCGACGGCGTCTTCTCCATGGACGGTTACGTCGCCCCGTTGCGCGAGATCTGCGATCTGGCCGATCGCTACGACGCCCTGGTGATGGTGGACGACTCGCATGCCGTCGGCGTCATGGGGGAACACGGTGCTGGAACGCCCGAGTTTTGCGGCGTCGTCGGTCGTGTGGATATTCTCACGGGTACCCTCGGCAAAGCGCTGGGCGGCGCCAGCGGCGGCTACACGTCAGGTCGGCGGGAGATCGTCGAACTGTTACGGCAGCGGTCGCGCCCCTACCTGTTCTCCAACTCCGTGGCGCCGCCGATCGTCGTGGCAGCGCTCAAGGCCCTGGACCTCGTCCAAGCGGGGGCCGATTTGCGTACCCGACTCCAGGAGAACACGGCGTTCTTCCGGTCTGGCATGCGTGCCCTTGGCTACAACGTTTTACCTGGCGAGCATCCCATCGTCCCGGTGATGATCGGTGACGCGGCGCGGGCGACAGCCATGGCGGATGCCCTTCTGGCGAAGGGCGTCTATGTCGTGGGGTTCTCTTTTCCGGTGGTGCCGCGCGGCGCCGCCCGCATCCGTGCCCAGATATCAGCGGCACACACCCGAGATGAATTGGATCGGGCGCTGCAGGCGTTTGCGGAGGTGCAGGAGGCGGTGAATTAGGCCTCGCCCTACCCCAGCACCTCGATCCGCTTGCGGCTCTCCGCATCCAATCGCCCTGGGTGGGGCACGTGAAAGCGGTTGCCGTCGACGTCCGTGACGCGCAGGCTGCCGTTGGGCATGGTCAGCACGCGCTCGGTGCTCCACTTCACCACGAACTCGCGGCGACCGAGGTTAGTGTCCACACGCCAGTAGAGCGGTCCGTGCTTGATAGAGAGGTCGGCGACTGATGAAACCATGGGTATGTCGTAGTGGCTGTGCAGCTCCTGCTCTGCCAGTTCGCGGCTGGCCGGTTCCAGACCCGCGAGCGAGTCCAGCAGGCAGACCTCATGGTCACGCCGGTCAACGATGCTGACGTATTGATGCGGGAAACGCAGCGGATCGGCCAGCCGCAGGCGGACGTCCAGGTAGCAGCGTTCCGCACCGACGAGCAAACGAAGCGATTTCGGGCCGCGCTCGAGGCACAGTGTACTAGGGTCAACGTCGTCACCGAGTGGCGCTTCCGGCGCCAACAGTACCGAGTCCATGGTCATCCGTCCACCGCCTTCATCTTGGAAACTTCGCGTTGCAGGTCGACGAGCCGGCGGTAGATACCGTTGGATCGTTCCATTAACTCGTCGTGGGTGCCGACCTCTTTGATCTCACCGTCGTCGAAGACGAAGAGGCGGTCGGCATTACGCAGCGTGGAGAGGCGGTGGGCGATGGCGAAGGTGGTGCGGCCCTTGACGAGTCGCGCCAGCGCATCCTGGATGGCCTTCTCCGTTTCGGTATCGACGGAAGCCGTCGCCTCGTCCAGGATCAGGATTTTGGGGTCGCGCAGGATGGCGCGGGCGATGGAAATACGCTGCCGCTCGCCGCCGGAGAGGCGATGGCCGCGCTCTCCCACGCGGGTGCTGTAGCCGTCGTCCTTATCGACGATGAAGTCGTGGGCATTGGCTGCCCGTGCCGCCGCCACGATGTCGCGGAAGGGGGCGTCGGGCCGGGCGTAGGCGATGTTTTCGGCGATCGTGCCGTTGAACAGGAACGGGTCCTGCAGCACGATGCCGACCTGATCGCGCAGGTCGCGCAGCCGTAGTTCTCGCAGGTCGATGCCGTCTACCAGGATCTGCCCATAGTCCGGGTCATAAAAGCGGCTGATCAGGTTGATGAAGGTGCTCTTGCCGGAGCCGGACTTGCCGACCAGGCCGATCATCTCGCCGGGCGACACGGCGACGTTGACATCTTTCAGCACCGGCTTACCGCGTTCGTAGCTGAAGCTGACATCGCGGAACTCGATCTGCCCCTGGATGCTGGGCGCAGCGATGGCGCCCTGCTCATCGTAGGGTTCCTCCTGCGCATCGAGCACCTCAAAGACGCGCTCGGCGCCGGCAAATGCCTGACTCATCCACTGGGAAATCTGGTTGAAGTACTGGAGCGGCGCGTAAAACTGGGAGAGGTAGCTATTGAACATCACCAGGGTGCCCAGGGTGATGACCCCGTAGATGACGTCGCGGCCGCCGAAGAGCCAGACCAGGAAGACGCCGGAACTGTTGATGAAGTTGAGCGCTGTGGAGAGACGCTGCGAGGTGACGGTGGTCTGGATGCCGGCGTCGCGATAGATGAGGTTCTGCTCGTTAAAGTGCTCCACCTCACGGTCTTCCTGAGCGAAGGCCTTGGAGACGCGAATGCCGAGTAACGACTCGGAGAGTTGCGTCGAAAAGCCGGCGCGCACGCGCCACCAACGCCGGTAGAGGCGACTCATCTGCTTCCAGAGGTAGCGGCTGCCCAGGATGACGAACGGTACGGGGATCAAGATGATCAGCGCCAGGGCCCATTGCACCTTGAACAGCACCACCAGGATGAAGAAGAACATGAGCACGTTGGTGGCGATGAAGGGCACGCCCGACACCAGGAACAGCTCAAGGGAGGCAGTATCCTGGCTGACGAGGGACATCAGCGAGCCGGTGCCGCGATCGTTATGGAAAGCGAGCGGCAAGCGCTCCAGTTTCCGGTAGACGTCGCCTCGCATTTGCGAGGTGATCTTGCTGCCCAGCACCGCCGTCAGCCACTGGCTGACGGTCTGCATAACGGCATTGGCCAGCGCGACGCCTACCAGGATGGCGACGAGCCAGGCGACCAGATGGAAACGGCCGGTCAGGCTGCCGGTCTGACCGGAGCGTAGCGCGCCGTCAATCATCTGGCGATTGACGAGCGGTGGGATCAGTTGTAGCAAGGTACGTGAGAGCGTGGCGACAACGACGGCTGCGGTCACCGCCTTGTAAGGCTTGAGATAACCGGCGATGCGCAGCAAGACGGCGCCGGCGCGGACGCAGGCCGGGCAGCGATCGTGGCTTCCCGGCATCAGCCGACCGCAGCGCTCGCAACGCAGCTTCGGCAGCTTGTCGGAACGGAGCAGCGGGTGCCCTTCCGCCAGTTGTTTGATGCCGCGAGCGGCGTCCGAAAAGTGGGGTGAGAGGGTCCGCGTATAGCGCAGTACCTCGATGACACGCTCAGCCGTCTCGATCAGCAGGCGCTCGCCGCTGACGGCAGCCTCTGTTTTCGCATCTTTGATATCAGCCAGAGCGACCGTTAGCACGGGCTTCTGCGGGCCGTCGGGATCGCTATCGAAGACATGCACATGCCGGTCGGTGACGACCAGCCAGCGTTCGCCGTAGCGGCCTTTGGCGTTAAGGTCGCTAGCCAACCGAAACAGCTCCCGCTCAGCCCCAAGGAAGGGGGGCGATTGCTGGTCGCCGGCTGAAGAGTCAGCAACGGCGGTCGTGGGACGTTCCGCTTCCAAGACTGTCATACTGTGTGCCTCCTGACCGCAGGGGATCACGTGTGCCTGCTCTGGGGAGTAGTGCTGGCCCCAAACAAAAAGGGAGCCGGCCTGCCATGAAAATGGCAGCCCAGCTCTCGAGCAAGCCTACGGGGTTAGCTGTCGGGTTCGGGTACTGAGATTACCCTACCGCGTACGCACAGGCGGATTCACCCCACGATGATGGGTCCCCCGTCCGCGCTCGGAAGCGCGGTTCGGCACTGCACATACCCTACCCGCCTTTGGGGTGAGCGTCAACCCATAACGCCGATGTTGTACGGAAACTGTGACGAAAACGTAACGATGGAGGCAAAAACTGACTATTTCACCGTTGTGCCTCGCCTAGGATCGGGGAGTACCCTGTGGTGGTACTTGCGTTCACCGGCACGCATATTGAGTGCCAGGCCGTGCCGGTGTGACCAAATACCCATATGGCACGCGTCCTCACGTATAGTGTAAGGGCGCGGCATGCGGACTGGGTTGTGTGATCGCCGCCGATCTTCGAGGGGGAACGGGGCTGGATATGCGCAAGATTATCGAAGCGCTCGCCGCAGCCTGGCGTGAGGCCGTGGCTGCGTTTGCACCGGCGCCGAAACTGGCGCCGATTCCTGTGCCGCTGCCGGTGGACCGGCGACGGCGACGAACGAACATGTAGCATCACGTGGCCAGTTGCCAGGAGGCGACAGCAGGGGCGCCGGAAGCCTGGGGGACGGCGTGACGAAGCAGCGTGTGCTCATCGTTGACGACGAGCCGCGATATGTTCGGCTGATCGCTGTCAACCTGGAAGGGTCAGGCTACGAAACCGTCGCGGCTCGCGACGGCAAGAGCGCTGTCGACCTGGCAGCCGCAGCGCGTCCCGACCTCATCTTGCTGGACGTGGGCCTTCCGGTGATGGATGGCTTTGAGGCGTGTCGACGCATCCGGGAGTTCTCAGAAGCGCCTATCATTATGTTGACCGCTAAGGCCGGTGAGGCCGACAAGGTCAAGGGCCTCGACGCCGGCGCCGACGATTACCTGACCAAACCCTTCGGACCGGCAGAGCTGCTGGCGCGCATTCGCGCCGTCTTGCGGCGAGCGAAGTTGCCGGAGGGACAACGCTCGTCACCCACCTTCAGGGCGGGCGACCTGCACATTGATTTCGCGCAGCACCGCGTGTCGATCGGCAATAGCGAGGTCGGCCTGAGTCCCACCGAATACAAACTGCTGACCGAACTGGCGAAGAACGCCGGACGCGTGGTGCCCACAGAGGCCTTGTTGCACCGCATCTGGGGCCCGGAGTACGGCGACGAAACGCAGCACGTACGCCTGTACGTCAGCCGCGTGCGGCAAAAAATAGAGGACGATCCGGAGCATCCCCGTTGGGTGATTACTCGCCCGGGTATCGGCTACATGCTGCAACTGCCCGAGGCTGAAACGGCGATCACATAGGTTTGAGACGTGTGTCGCCGTGCTCCGTTCGGCCGAGTGCGCCGGAACGGCTCCTGCCGTGCTACACTTCCCAGTGATAGCGACCGGTATACCAGTCCGAAGCGCGGCTGCCACGCTGCCATCTTGGCTGAACCGGCCTCCCGGCGGCGGATGCCGGGGCGCCGGAGGCAACGATGCCCGCCAGGTACACGGTCTCGTGGGGAGAAGACGTGGAGAAACGCGACCTCGTTATTCGCTTTGGCGGTGAAACGGGCGGTGGCCTGCAGTCGATCGGCCAGCTCGTTACCAAAGCTGCCGCCACCGTCGGCTTTCGGGTACTTACCTTTTACAGCCCACCGGCAGAGATCAAAGGTGGCCAGGCGGTCTTTGAAGTTCGACTCAGCGGTGAACAATTGTACGCACGGGCGGAGACGCTGGATATCCTCTGGGCCTTCGATGAGGAAGGCTATGAAGACGGTATCGGCGACCTGCGGCCCGGCGGACTATTGCTCTACGACCCGAAGGACATGGAAGCGCCGCCCGCCGGCAACTACCGCGCGCTGGCCGTGCCGGTCACGGAGATCGCCAAGACGCGGCTGCGCTTCGAGCGCGGCCGTAACGTGGTTGCCTTCGGCATGGCCGCCGCCCTCTTCGACCTGCCCAAGGAGCCTCTGGTTGACCTGCTTAGGAAACAGTTCAAGCGCCACCTTGACCTCCTGCCCCAGAACGTCGCTGCCCTGGAGGCCGGCATTACCTGGGTAGAAGAGCATGTGCCGGATCGCTCCCAGTACCGCCTGCAGGCAGCGCCACCGATTCCCGGCGTCATGGTGATGAACGGCAACCAGGCCCTGAGCCTTGGCGCGCTGGCCGCCGGTTGTCGTTTCCTGGCGGGCTACCCCATCACGCCGGCCACCGATATTATGGAGTTCATGGCTGCTAACTTGCCGGAGTTGGGCGGCGTCGTCGTCCAGGCCGAAGACGAGATATCGGCGATGGGTATGGTGCTCGGCGCCAGTTACGCCGGCAAGAAGGCGATGACGTCGACCTCCGGTCCTGGCTTCAGCCTGATGATCGAGATGCTCGGCCTCTCCTCAATGGCGGAACTGCCCTGCGTCATCGTAGATGCCCAGCGGGCCGGTCCTTCCACCGGTATGCCGACGAGGCATGAGCAGGGCGACCTCAACCAGGCAGTCTATGGCGGTCACGGTGAAGTGCCGAAGCTGGTCCTCGCGCCGGTGTCGGTGCGCGATTGCTTTTCTACGGCAGTCGACGCCTTCAACTTCGCCGAGAATTACCAGTTGCCGGTGATCCTGCTGCAGGATACGGTGCTGGCGGTGCGCACGGAGAGCGTGGAGCGGCCCGACCTGGAAGCGGTTCGGCCGGCGAACCGGCTGCTGATCGACGTACACAATGGCCACACCAACGGCCTCGATAGTCACGCCGACAGCGCCATCCTGGCGGCAGTCCAGCCGGTTGACGTTACTAATGGCCACAGTAACGGGGTCAACGGCTACGCCGAGGGTAGCAGTCCTATGCTGGAGGCAGAGGAAGGCGCGGCACGCTACGCCCGCTACGCCAGCACACCCAACGGCGTCTCTCCCACGTCCATTCCCGGCATGCCGGGCGGCGAGTATGTGGCGACCGGGCTGGAACACAACGAGCAGGGCGCCTTGCGCTACGACCCGGCCACCCACAGCCGCATGACGGAAAAGCGCCACCGCAAGCTGGCGGCGGCGGCTGCAGACGCGCCGGAGCCGCTCCGCTTTGGCGACCACGATGCCGAAATAGGCATTATCGCCTGGGGCTCTACTTCGGGATCCGCCATTGAGGCGATCCAACGCTTAGAACGACAAGGCGTGAAGGCGGAACTGCTCGCGCCGAAGATGCTCTGGCCGGTGCCGGATCATCAGGTCGGCGAGTTCATCCGCCGCAAGCAGCGCGTACTCGTGGCTGAGGTCAATTATTCGCAACAGTATGCCAATATCCTTCGCGCCCGCTACGGCACGCACCTGGAGAGCGTGACCACCTACGGTGGCGTGCCGTTCCGGATTGCCCAGATCGTTGAAGCCGTCGCAGGGAAGGTTGCCGTCAATGCCTGATTCCACAGCAACGCTGACTATTGAGCGTCCGCACACCGTCGACGACTACAAGAGTTCGGCCAAGCCGACCTGGTGTCCGGGTTGTGGGGATTTCGGCGTGCTCAACGCCGTCTACAACTCCCTCAAAGTGCAGGGCTACAAAACCGAGGAGGTCGTTGTCGTTTCCGGCATCGGTTGTTCCAGCCGCTTTCCGTTCTTCGTCAGCGCCTACGGCTTCCACGGCGTCCATGGCCGGGCCATACCGATTGCCACCGGCGTCAAGATGGCCAACCCGGACCTGAAGGTACTGGTTGTGGGTGGCGACGGCGATGCCTTCGCCATCGGCGGCGGCCACTTCATCCACGGCATGCGGCGCAACGTGGACGTGACCTACGTCATCATGGACAACGAGATATATGGTCTCACTAAAGGGCAGACCTCGCCGACCAGCAACGTTGGCTTCATTACCAAGAGCACGCCCAAGGGAAGCATTGATCAACCCCTCAACCCGCTGGCGCTGGCAATGGTCGCCGGAGCCACCTTTGTCGCGCGCGGCTTCTCCGCGAAGCCGAAGGAGCTGGCGGACCTGATCGTGCAAGGGATCAACCATCCCGGCATGGCCCTTATTGATGTCTACAGCCCCTGCCCGACCTTCAACGAGGTGAACACCTTCAAGTTCTTCCGCGACGTCACCAAAGCGCTGCCGGTCGGCCACGATCCCAGCAACCGCGCGGCAGCGATGGAGCTGGCTCTACAGGACGATCCGCTCTACCTGGGTCTGTTCTACCAGACAACCGAGTCGGAAAGCTTTGATCGCCGCATGCAGCGCCTCCAGACCAAAGGAGCCGACGCCAATGAGGTGATGGGTAGGCTGTTCGAGCAGTTCTCGTAGGGGGCCTACCCCGAAACAGCCTGCTGCCATGCCGGCCGCCTTCCCTCAAAGGCCGTGATATCCGGTTCGTGTTGCAGCGTCAGGCCGATGTCGTCGAGGCCGTGCAGCATGCAGTCGCGGCGGAAGGGATCGACGGTGAACGGCGCGCGGAAGCCGGCGCCATCGCGTACCTCCTGCGCCTCCAGGTCGACGGTGAGTTGGTAGCCTGGTTGGGCCTGGGCTTGCTTCAGCAACGCTTTGACCGTCTCCTCTGGTAGGGTGACGGGGAGCAGGCCGTTTTTGCAGCAGTTGTTGTAGAAGA
This sequence comes from Chloroflexi bacterium UBA4733, assembly GCA_002404055.1. The sequence continues at coordinate 217 of DHIZ01000339.1, read as the reverse complement.
TGTCGGCAAACGATGGCGCGATGATGGCGCGGAAGCCGTAGTCGTGTAAGGCCCAGGGGGCGTGCTCGCGTGACGAGCCGCAGCCGAAGTTGCGACCGGCAACAAGGATGGTGGAACTGCCGTAGCCGGGGCGGTTCAGTTCAAATTTCGGGTTGGGCTGGCCGTTGTTCAGGTAGCGCCAGTCGAAGAAGAGGAACTCGCCGAAGCCGGTGCGCTC
>DHIZ01000156.1:11759-12046 GCA_002404055.1 Chloroflexi bacterium UBA4733 | reverse complement strand
TTTGCGCTGGCGAGCCGCAGCCGGCATGACCTGCTGGTGGTGGCACACCTGCCGGAGGGGAGCGCGTCGTGAGCCGTATACCGTTGCCCTTGCTGGGCGAAACGCCAGTGTCAACCGCGTCCGCTGAGGAGTTAGGCAAGCAACTGACCCGTCGTAGCCAGTCGATCTTGCACCGCTCGCTCCACCTGCGTCACCTGGACTCCGGCTCCTGTAACGCCTGCGACTGGGAGATCACCGCCACCACCAACGCCATCTACGATATCCAGCGCTTCGGCATCGACTTCGTC
>DHIZ01000156.1:11395-11545 GCA_002404055.1 Chloroflexi bacterium UBA4733 | reverse complement strand
GCGCTTCGGCATCGACTTCGTCGCCTCACCGCGCCACGCCGACGCCGTGCTGGTGACGGGTCCGGTCACGCGCAACCTGGAGATTGCCGTGCGCCGCACCTACGCCGCCATGCCGGAACCGAAGTTGGTGATCGCCGTGGGCGTCTGCGC
>DHIZ01000156.1:5458-11141 GCA_002404055.1 Chloroflexi bacterium UBA4733 | reverse complement strand
CCAGAACAAAGGCATGCTTTTGCAGCCAATCCCCTCTGGAGCGGTCTATGCCAAAGTTATGGTTACATGCTTAGACGCAGCCCGCTGTTCAGGCGGGCGGCGCCGGTAGGGAGCCGACCGGGCGCGCTGCGATGCGACCCAGCGCTTCCTGTAGACGATCGTCGGGCACGGTCAGAGAGACCCTGATATAGCCTTCACCGTGCGTGCCAAATCGGGTGCCCGGCAAGACCCAGACGCCGCAGTCCTTGAGCAGGCCGGCAGCATATTCCTCCGCGGCCTGGCCTGCCGGTACGGCTGCCCAGATACAGGGCGTCGCCTTCGGCAGCTCGGCGACCAGGCCAACCTTCGCGAGCGTGCGGACAACGAGGTCACGTCGGTCTCGGTAGATTGCGTCGCGCTGCTGGAACCAGTCGGGCGGGGTGGCCTCGACGGCGGCCCTGGCGGCACGCTGGATGGGTTCCGGCAGGGGAGCGCCAAGCACGGCCTGCACACGACCCATGGCCTCCACCAACTGCCGGTTGCCGAGGAGCACGCCGATGCCATAGCCGGGCATGTTGAAGGCGATCGACAGGGAATGGATCTCGACGCCGACATCCAGCGCGCCGGGGATCTCCAAGAAACTCAACGGGCGGTATCCCTCGTAGGTGACGCCGGCGAAGCTCATATCCTGGCAGACCACGAGGTTGTGGCGCTTGGCGAAGGCCACGACCTCGTGGTAGAACGAGGCAGGCGCGATAGCGCCGGTGGGGCTGTTGGGGTAGTTGAGGTAGAGCAACCGGGCACGGTCGGCGACGGCTGCGGGGATGGCTGCCATGTCCGGTAAGAAACCGCTGTCGGCGTGCAGCGGTATCGGCACGGCGACGGCCCCGGCAAACCGGGCCGCCGCCGCGTAGAGCGGGTAGCCAGGGTCGGGCACGAGCACCACGTCGCCCGGGTTCGTGACCAGCGTAGGGATGGACGCCAACCCGTCCCTCGCTCCGTTCAGGGGCAACACGTGCTGATTCGGGCTGAGGCTGACCTTGAAGCGGCGCTCGTACCACGCTGCCATGGCTGCCCGCAAGGAAAGATGCATCGCAGGCGATGGCGGGTGGACGACCGGGGATGCCCCTGCTTCGGCCAGCGCCGCCAAAACTGACGGGGGTGGCGGCAAGTCCGGCGTCACCGGGGCAAGGGAAATGACATCCCCTCGCTGGATGGAGCGCTGGACGAGCAGGTGATCAGCCTCGATGGACCAGGAGGATGCCAAGGTACCGAGCCGTGTTGCGAGCGTTACCAGTGCCACACCCCTTCCATGAAATGAAACATGTAGGCCAGGCGTCCGCCCGTTACCGGCAGAGGCGCGACGCAGGCTGCCCCGGCCAAGCACAGGCATAGTACAGCAATGAATCACGCTCTCGGGAGGCCAGCAGCGAAGCGCAATACCCAGCCGGTGTCCTCCGCGTGCGGAGTATACCTGTTGCCATGCAATGCGCCTGCGGCGCTCACCGCGTCCTGCCAGATGCTCTGGGTCCCGCCTGCCTGGCGAAGGCATAACGCAGCGTCTGCGCCCAACACAACAAGGACGCCTGCCTGGGTTGACCCGAGAGCCGTCGGTCGCGTTCCTCTGCAAGCGGTCCGCGTGTACTGACTATTCACCAATTGTTACCATTATCATTGACATCTGATGGTACCCTTATGGTCAGACGCGGTGGGATATCTCGCGCCCCTGTTCGCGCGGGAACAGAGCAGATGCGGAGGTGCTGAATGTTCCTCAACCTAACGGTGGACAGTCCGAAGGGTAGAAAAGGGCGGCAAGCACCCTGTTTTTCCGCTCTGATAGCTGATACCCGTACGCAGGTGGGAACGTGCTGGGAAGCAGCGGCCGAGATCGCGCAGATCGAGGCGCCGCTTGCGGACCATCCCGGTCGATTGCAGTTCATGGCGTCACTTTCCCGCCTGCTGGAGACCTTGGGGTACTTTGATGCCGGGGTCTATCTGTCGAGCATCGGCTTGAAGTCAATGAACCAGGCTTCATCCGTCCGGCTGCACTACGCCGACGTGCGAGCCCACGGTCAGGCCGCCTTACTGGCTGGAGCGAGCCTGATCGAAGCAGCGGCGAACAGCAGTCATCCTGCCAGTGAAGAACGCGCAGCAACTCTGCGCGAAGCGCTAGCAAGGCTCCGTGGCCACTTGGAAGAGATCGGGGACTTCCTCCTTGGTGATCGCCAACAAGTGGCCTGACGATCCGGTGCAGTGCAGGAAAGATCCAGGGATCCACCGTTATAACCCCGACTCCAAGTAAGGCTCAGACGCGGCCGACAGTGTCGGCATGCGGCGCTCTACGTCATAAAGCGCCGAGAGGATGCCGGCTACTGGCCACTGACAAGGTCGAGCCAGAAGGCATTGAACCGCGCGCCATCGACCACGGTGACGACCTGCAACGGCCTGCCCGCCGGTTCGACACGCTCCAGCAGCCAGCCCTCGCGCACTTCCGTCCGCAGTGGTAGTTGCTCGATAGTGACCCCATCCCAACCCATCGCCACCGCGCAGGCGAGCGCGTCGTGCTGAAAGTTGATGATGTCGTCGGGCAGCCCGCTACACGTCAGGCCATACCTGGATTCGTACCGTTCGTCCCGCGCAAACGCCTCAGCCTGGTGGGCCAGTAACTGCCCAAGCGAGCCGGCAGCATGTAATTCCGGGAGGTAGGCGCGACGCAATGCCGTCTGCCCGGTAATCTCCATCGGCACGATGGTGGGTTGGAGGTGCTGAAACACGTGCAACGCCGATGCCACGTCGTACTGCACGTTGAAGTCCATCTCGTTCTGCCACTGGGGAAAACCGGGAGGGGCAGGCCGCACATGGCCACCCATCAGGAAGATCGGCACGCGAGCGAGTTGACCGGGGTACGCCTGGTCGAACAGGGCAAGGTTGGTGTAGGGGCCGATGGCGATTATTGTGGCGCCCGCTGCAACGCTCTGCCGGAGCAACTCCAGCGCATCGGCGAAGGGATTGTGCGAGGCGGGAACCGGCTCCGGCCAGTAGTCTGCCTCTATTGGAAGAGCAAGCGCATCTCGGTACTGGTACCAGGCCCCGTCAGCGCCGGCCGCGACCGGGACTTCTGTCCGGCCGGCCAGCCCGAGGGCGTACTTCACATAACCCGCTCTGCGGCCTTGGTCCTCGGCGACCGTTGTGATCCCGGTGATCTCCAGACCCGGCCAGCGCAACAGCATGGCGAGGGCGCAGAGATCGTCGGTGTCGCCACCGAGGTCGGTATCGAGATGGATCTTGAGGGGAGGGTCGCTCGGTCCCACATTTGCCTCCCAGGGGGCATCCCCCACCGGACCGCGGGCGGGCTCCTCACGTCTTCTCATCCGTGACCGCTGAGCCGTGCCACGCGCAGCACCGGTGTTCCACCGACGTTTTGGAGGGGCAGGTACAGGATATGGGTGGCGGCGCCAAGGCGGACCGTCATCTCTTGCACGACATACGCCATGCCAAATGTGAGGGCGACGAAGATCGCCAGGTGGGCGTGGACATGGTATGTCAGCTGCTCCATTGCGGAACAGCCGACCTCGTCTGGGGTTGTCGCCTGGCGCCTCGACTGCACGAGCGCCCAGCCGAGCACGATGGCCAGAACGAGCAGGAGAGCGACCGCCGCCCACCAGCGCCAGGAACCCTGTCCGTCCCACCGTCCCTTGCGCTGTGGCCGTCGTGGCGAGGGCCGCGAACGCCGGTTGTCCGGTCCGCGCGACACACCCATCACGGCGCAAAGATGTCATAGATCAGGGTGATGACCCCGGCCAGCGCGGCGGCGCCCACGACGCGGCGGGCCGATTCCTGCCGGTCGACCACAAGTCCGAGCACCAGGGCGGTAGCCGTACCGGCCAGAATGCCGCTGCCCACGTCCTCCCAACTCACCCCAATCAGCGGCGCATCCACGTTCAATCCGGTAGCGTTGGCGCCGCCAAGCACAAGCCGCCAGGCCACAAAGGTGACCGCTGTCGCCCCAGCGGCGATGGCGAACCGACCGCGTGAGCGTGTCCAGGGCCAACTGGCCGCGAGGATTGCCCCCACGAGCACGCCGCCGAGGAGACCGAATACGATGCTGGTCGAGAGGCTGTACATCAGCGTGCCTTCCTTCAACTCGAGGGGGCGATGAAGCCACCGCCCAGTTACTTTTCCGGCGGTGTCGCCGGCGCCGGCTGCGTCTTGACAACCTTGCCGGTGGTGCCGTCCACCAGGACCTGGACCGGTGCGCCGCCCGCCTTGGGCTGCACCGTGATCTCGTAGACGATGGCGCCGCCCTGTTTCGCCAGGTCGTACCGTGTGATGGTCCCCGGCACCGCCGTGGTAGCGGCCTGCGATGCTTCGGTGATGGAGATCTTCGCCTGCCGGGCGAGTTCGCCGTATTGGTTTTCGAGGGACGGGACGTTGCCGCCGGAAGCCGTGCGCTCACTCGCCGGACCGGCCAGGGCATACCAGGCCAGGAACAGCACGACCGCGACGATGAGCACACTGGCGATCAGCGACCCCCAGATCTGGAGCCAGTCGCGTCGGTCGGATCGCCACGTTGCCAAGGTCACCGCTCCTCTCCTGCCCGCGCTACTTCGGATCGCTGCTTCGCCTGGACGAGTGCCGCGTCAACTCCTCGACGGTGGAGAGGGGACGCGCCGCTGCTGGCGGGCGCGTCCTCCCTCTCGCTGGCTGTGCTCGCCCGCCTGAGGGAAGGTGCCGGTGTCCGGCGGGACGCCCGGCTCCGGTTCCAGCGTGGTGAAATCCACCTGCGGCATGGGCCGGTTGAAACCGGGGCTCTTGTGCGTCACCGATAAGCTCAAGGCCACAGCGACCTCCGCCTTGATGAGGCCGAGTTTGCGCGCGGCCACGGCGATCCGTGTCTGACAGCGGCAATCGACATTGAAGACAGTGGCGGTCTTCGCGGCCGAGCCGACGGCGATCCCCAGGTCGATGTCCCGCAAGTTGCACTGGGGTCCGGCGAACTCCAGGTCCTGCGAGGCCTGGCGGAGCGCCTTCGTCGCCCCGAGGAACTCGGCGCAGGTGGCGTAGCCACAGGCGCCACAATCGTAGACCGGCGGATACCACTCGTGGAGTCCCACGAAGAGGACGCCATCGAGTACCTCCGCCAGTGCGGCGTCGCGGAACCAGATCGCCTCCTGGCGCTCCCGCCCGCGCACCCGCATCCAGGCGGCGAGACGCCGCAACATGGCGCGATCCTCCACGTAGACCGTTTCCACGAACAGCGCTGCCCCCTTGAGGAAAAGCTGGCCGCCCGACTTCGGCGCCGTGATGGCGGCGGCGGCCATCGCTCGCGCCGCCTGGCGCACCGTCTCTCGGTGCATATCCTCGAAGACCAGGGGCTGCGGTTCGACTGCTGCATCTGTGTCCATGGGGCTACCCTCCTTGGTGAAACACCGACATCGTCGCGCCCGGTCGCCGCCCGGGTGCGGTGTGCGCCGATCGGCGCGGCAGAGCGGTTCGGCAACTCCGGCTCCGACCCGGCGTCCTTGGTTCTCCCAGCCGGCTGGGGAAGGACGCTGCGGAAATAGTGCGCTGCCATGCCGGGTCAGTGCTCCTCGTAGACGGCGGCACGGCCGCTCTGGGGCAAGAAGACGTAGAGGCGTCGGCGTCCCGGATCGAAGGCCGTGGTATGCGCCCCCGGCTCCGTGACGACCTGCTCCACCACCCG
>DHIZ01000156.1:0-5263 GCA_002404055.1 Chloroflexi bacterium UBA4733 | reverse complement strand
GTCGCAGGCGACGAAGGCACGCTGACCGGCGACGTCAAGGTCCAGGCCGTGCGGCCCCGGGCTGGAGATGCGCCATGTCCCCTCCACCTGCCCGGTCAGCGCGTGGAGGGCGACCACACAGGCTGGTTCGAGAATGTTGACCAGGAAGCGGTCGCTCTGCTGATCGAAGACGCACCAGCGCGGGCGTCCCGGCAGTGCGGTAACGCCGATGAGCCCTCCCGTCTCCGCGTCGAGCAGCCGGGCCTGCCGGTCGCCAACGTCGGCCACCAGGAGGCACTGCCGGTCGGGGTCCCAGGCGAGGCCATTCGGCCTGGGACCCACGCGCAGTGCCCGCAGCGGTTGGGTCGCTCCCACCGGCAACACGAGCACCGTACCGCCGCCGCGTGCAGCAGCGAAGACCAGGCCCTCCTCTTGAGCGCAGAGGACACCGCTCGCCTCTGGGCAATTGGGCACCGTGGCCAGGTGCCGGAGCGTACTGCCATCCACGATCTCGATACTGTCATTGGCGGTGTGGGCCACATACAGCGTCCCACTCGCCCAATGCACATCGCCGTGGTCGAAGCCGCCGGAGGCATGCGCCGGCAGGTCCACGAACCCTTGCAGGATCAACGCCATCTTGGCTTACCCGGCGCTTTGCTGGCAGAAGGCGTAGAGGGCGTCGTAGACGACCGACTCGGCCGCCAACTGCTGGAGATCATCCTCGTGCAGACGGCGGAAGCCGTCGGCGATCGCTTCCAGGCCCCGTGACTCCGGCGTCAGGTCCTTGTCCGCCGTGTCCGCGCCGCGCACGATCAGCGTGAGGCGCTGCAAGGCGGGATCGGTCAACTGGTACTTCTTGAGGATGGCGTCGAAGCTGCACTCGGCGCCATGGTGCCCAAGCTCCACACCCGGTGCGTCGTAGGGAATGGCGCCGTCGCGCTCTGCGACAGCGTTGACCTGATCGGCCGGCACGTACAGGAACTCGGCGTCCTTGTCCACGAACCGCTTGATCAACCAGGGACAGGCAATACGATCTACCTTTGGCCGTGCCCGCGTGACCCATTTCATCTGCGACAACTCCTTGCTCTGCACGAACGTCCGCGCCGTTCTTGTAGCGATATAACTACAGTTACATGTCATTGCCCACTTGTCAAGGCCCGCGTGGGACGAACCGCTCCTCGGGCGGCCGGACCCGGCGGAAGACGGCGAGCAGGGCGAGGTCGTAAACGATCTTCAAGCCGCCGGCCAGCAGGAAGGGGAGGCCGAGCGCGGGCACGGCGAGCGTGGCGCCGGAGAAGGCCGGAGCCAGTGCGGCCGCCGCTGTGCGCGCGACGGAGGTCAGGCCGGCCGCGGCCGCCCGCTCCGCCGGATCGACGACCGCCATGGTGTAAGACTGGCGCGTCGGCACGTCCAGTTGGGACAGCAGATTGCGGGTGAGCAGCATGGCAATGGCCAGGCTGAGGCTGGGCATGAGCGGCACCAGCAGCAACAAAACGTTCGACGGCAAGTGGGTGAACACCATGGTGTTGAGCAAGCTGATGCGCCGGGCCAGGGGAGCAGCGGCCAGAAAGGAGAGCGCCGCGCAGAGGTTGGCGCCGAAGAAGAGGGCGCCCAGCAGTTCGAGGTCGGCGCCGTAGCGGGCGTGGAACCAGTAGGCCACCAACCCCTGCACCACAAAGCCGCCGGCGAAGGCATCCAGCGCGAAGAGGATGGCGAGCCTGGCGACGACGCCACGCGAGCGCTGCAGTCCCAGCTTTGATCGTGATTCGCCACCGCCTGTGTGGGTCACTTCCACCGCAGGCGAGAGCCGGGAATAGAGGACGAGCAACAACAGCGCCAGCGCCGCATAGGTCCAGAGGAGTGCCCGGTCGCCTGGCACCGGAGCCATGCCGAGGAAGGTAGGCGCCCCGGTAATGAGTGCCCCCAAGGCACCGGCTAGCGATGCCACCATGTTGTAGGCGGCGAAGACGCCGGTGCGTTGGGAATTCGTCGTCGCCTGAGGGAGAACCGCCTGCTCGATAGACAGGAATGGACCGACTTCCTTGCCGGAGGGGCTGATCGTGCCAATGATCGCCGCCACGATCAGCAGTACCGGGTTGGTGGCGCGCGCAAACACGGCGCCGGCCAGCGCCATCAAGAGCGCCGCCAGCATGAGCACGCGCCGACGCCCCAACCGGTCGGCCACTGCCGACAGGAGCAGCGTGCTCGCGGCGCCTCCCGCCAGAGCAGCCGAGAAGATGACGCCGATGACGGTCGCCGAAAGGCCTAGGTCGGCCAGGTAGAGACCCAGGATGACGGAGAGGAAGCCGTAGGCGAAGGTGCGCACGCCGCTAGTCACAAAGAGCAGCCAGCCATCCGCCGTGAGGTCGCCGGCCCAACTCGGTCGCCGCCCCAGCATGTGGCTACTCGTCCTCTTCCAGATGGATAGCGACCAACCGCTGGTACTGCAACGCGGGGCGGGGCGTGCCATGGGGGTGCGGTTGCTCGGCCACCTTGGCCTGACAGTAGGCATACAATGCGTCATACACGGGAGCAGTCAGGCGCAGTTTCTCGTCGTCATTCGAGGTGGAGCGTTGGAAGCCGCGCATCAAGGCGTTCAGACCATCGGCCTCTACACGGGTGCGACGTCGGGGCGGTACGTCGGCCTCGCGGATGATCCGGCCCAGTTCCACCAACGCGGGGTCGCTCTGGAGGTGGTGCCGTTCCAGCAGTATCTCGAAGGTGCAGTGCTCGCCCATATGGCTGTACTCGCCGCCGCGCATGTCGAAGGTGTGCCCGTCCAGCATCGCCGGGTCCGTCCCCGAAGCGACGAAGACGAAGTCGGCCTGGGGATCGATGCAGCGGCGGATCAGCCAGGCGCAGGCGGTGCGATCCACGTGCAGGTTACGGCGGGTGAGCCACTTCACCGCGTTGTCTCCGCCTGGCTGGACGCTTCCTCCAAGAAGGCGCCGAGCGCCTCTTCACCGCGCGAGAGCAGGTCGGCTACCCGGCTGGTTTCCGGTGTGCCAAAATAATCGCGGGCCTGGACCTGGCCGAACCAGCGCCGAATCTTGCCGAGATCGGCTTCCAGCTCCTCCACCTCGGCGTAACTGAAGTCGCGGTGGTCGGTTTCCCGCCGAATGTGCGCGAGGAGCCCTTCCGCCGCCTGAGCCACCTCGGCGTACTCCCGCGCTCGCGCCAGCCGAAACTGATCCCGCAGCGCCACTGTCGCGCCCTCATCGATCTGCGCACCCATCGCCAGCGTCGCCTGGCCGCCGAACTCCTCGATCTTGGCGACGATGGCGCGCATGCCGATGGCCGTCTCGTCTCGTTCCGGCAAGGCGCAGACGCCGTCGCGCAGATAGACCGCCCCGACTTTCTTCAGTTCGCGCCAGATAAAGGCGCGCTTGCGGGAGGGCTCGCTGGGCACGGTGTAGATGAGGAACAACCAAGCCATGCACGGACTCTCATATAACCGCCGTTAGATCAGTAGCATACCAGGTTTCCAGGCCAGTGGGCGGCCGTTGCCCAGGTGAGCAAGACATCGGCGACCGGCGCCTCGCGCGCGAGGATTTTTCGAGCAACCCGATCAGGCTGTTCCAGCCGACGCGAATCCGCGTGTGATATCATCGGCCAATATCGGGTGGCGTTAATATCCGGTCAAGATCTGTACTGTTCATTGCAGGGGAGGAAGCCGCGATGCCGGCGGTCGCCGATAACCTGACCCGAGAGTTCTTCCTCGGGTTCATCAAGGTACATATTCTGCACCACGCCGCGCAGGCGCCGGTGTATGGCATTGCGTTGATTGATGAACTGCGCCGGCACGGTTACGCGCTGAGCCCGGGCACGCTCTACCCGGTCTTGCACGGCCTGGAGGCAGCGGGCTATCTGACGCGGTCGGAGCGTCTGGTTGGCGGCAAGGTGCGCAAGTACTACGCGATCACCCCGGAGGGGCGCGCGGCCCTGGATGAAGCGAAGCGACGCATGCATCAGTTGATGGAGGAAGTGTTGGAAGAACACGGCCCGGCGACCCTGCCGGAACCGGCAACGGACGCGGAAGAGGAGGACGCCATGGACGACCCGATTGATCAGGAGGCGGCCCAATGAGCGGCGCGGTCATCGTTCTGGTGGTCCTCAGTCTGGCCTTTGCCTGGAGCATGGGCGCCCACTACACCGGTGCCGTCATGGGCATGCCCTACGCTTCCAAGAGCATCCGCATGTGGCCGGCGCTCGTCACCCTTTCCATCCTCACCGTTTTGGGCGCCACCTTCGCCAGCCACGGCGTCCAGCAGACGGTCGGGCTGCACATCGTCGACACCAGTCGGGTGGATGCCCAGATGCTGGTCATCATCGAGTTCGGCGCCTTCCTGCTCACGACCATCTATACCTACTACAAGATCCCCACCTCGACCATCCAGATTCTAGTCTTCTGCGTCGTCGGCACGGCGCTCGCGGCCAGCGTGACGGTGCATTGGGAGACCGTCGGGACGCTCGCCGTTACCTGGTTGCTCGCCCCGCCGCTGGCGGCGCTGCTGGGTTTCGTCTTCACCAAGCTGCTGGATGTCCTCGTGCCGGAGGCACGCAAGGCGGTGGCCGGGCAGCCGCTCGTGGTGCTGCCGCGCTTACTGGTGCTGGTGGGCATGGCTGCCGCCTTCGTCCTGGGCGCCAACGACGTCTCCAACGCCGTTGGGGTCTGGTCGGCAATCCACCTCAGCACCTTGCTCATCGCCGGCCTGGCGGGTGGCGTGGCGATGGCGGTCGGCGCGCTCACCTGGGGCCGGCGCATCCTCAACCGGGTTGCCTTCGACATCGTCAAAGTCGACCTGGCAATGGCCAGCGCCGCCCAGTTCGTCCAGGCGCTGGTCGTCCTCCTGGCCGTCAGCCAGGGTCTCTTCACCTCGATGAACCAGGCGCTGGTGGGCGCCATGTTCGGTACGGGCCTGGCCAGGGGCCGGGAGACGGTGCAGACGAAGACGTTGCTGGGCATCTTCAAAGGCTGGGCGATCAGTCCCATCACCGGTGGCACCCTTTGCTTCGTGCTCTACAAGCTGATGGCCGCCACCGTCGGCGGCTGAGGCCGAAGGAAGAGGTAGCGCCCTAACGCCGCACGGTTGGGGTGCTTGGGATGATCGGGACCACGGCCGTCCTTCTGGGGCGCACCGCCATCGATAGCCCCTGGGCGGCGGCCATCCTGCTGGCAAGCCTCCTCCTCCTGCTGCGCTGGAACGTACACCGGCCTTCGTCGTCCTCGGCGCGGCGCTCCTGGGGCTGGTGCGACTCGTCCTAAGAGCCTATCCTAAAACCT
>DHIZ01000002.1:11085-12039 GCA_002404055.1 Chloroflexi bacterium UBA4733 | reverse complement strand
GCTTCAACTCAGACAGCCTCCTAGGGCCACAGCACGATGTCAATTCGGCCGTGGCCGAGATTTCGGCTGACCAGCTCCAGCGCCCTCGGCTCGTCGTATGCGGCGCCGGCCTGCAAACTGCCGGACGTTCAACCCGACTCGGCGCTGCCCGCTGTCGACGTCGGCGTCAAGAGCAGCCGACAAGGCTTGCCATCGAGGCGCAGCCACCACGTGCGCCCGAACCGTTCGGGGTCCAGCATATCGACAGTCAGAAAGGCGTACCACGGCCACCAGGTGTCGTGCAGCGTCTCCTGTGCCACGGCAACCAGTTCATCACGCCGAGCCTTCGAGGGAACGATCACCAGCACGGTTATCGATCCGTGTCCCCAGTGCTCCTCGAACAGCCCCGAGGACTCGTAGAGTTGGAAAGCGCGCACCTTGCGCCGGAACCGCTCCCGTGTCAAGGTCCCCATATCGACCTCAAGGAAACAGGCCTGCACCGTGACGCCAGCGTTATAGGTCAGCTCGAAATAGGCGTCGGGCAACACTGGCAGCCGGTAGTTGTTGTCGGGATCCCGCAGCACGATCTTCTTGCCACGCAACACCCGCTCCGGGATCCAGCGGGAGACCGTGCCGTTGGTCCCGTGCAGCGCTGCCACGAGGTTTGCCCACAGGGCAGCCGTCACGAGGTTGTGCGGGACGGACGCGGCGTCCAGGCGGTCAACGCGACGCACGATCGCGGAGACGCCATGCTCAAGGCGCTGGTCGGCATAAGGAACGCCGAGAACGCCGAGAGTATAGAGCGACGGCTTACTCCCCTTGAAGCCACGGGGCACGGGCAACTCGACACGCTCCAGGAAGCCCCAGAGCCATAACTGCCGGATGCGCCAGTAGGCCCGAGCAGAGACGGCCAGAGGACCAGCCTGGAGAGGGTAGAACGCCAAGCTAAGTAGCTCAACCGTCAAGAAGCCATGG
>DHIZ01000002.1:0-10801 GCA_002404055.1 Chloroflexi bacterium UBA4733 | reverse complement strand
GTGGGACGGCGAACCGTCAACTGCCCAATGTCAGCCGGGATGAGATGGGGGAAGGCATCCATATCGGGCACGCTACGACATGCAGCGCTACTTGGCAACGAGGAACCGGTGGTGTCAGGAGCGCTGGAAGGGAAGGAATGAAGAATTAAGGGGAATAGTAGGCCCGAACACCGTGCCACCCCTACCGCATCTGGCGTGCCTGCTTCCCCCTCTGGTAGTAAGGGCGCAAAGTGTGGAATAGGGTGGGGACTCAGGGCGTAGAACTGATGGGTTCACCGGCTTATTTCTACCCCTGGTCCACGGGTGGGGATCTGGCCCATCCTTACTTGGCCGTAGCTGGCGTTCTATGCCCGTTATATCAAGCGAGCGGCAAAGCGAAGTTCCTCCGAAATCACGCGCAAGTAACGCCCAAATAACGCAAAGCATGGTAAGGAAGTCGCCGGCCGCTTCGTGGCCAGCTGCGCTGGGGCCGCGAAGTGCCGACGTCTTTTGCCGTCGTAGGCGGGTCAAGGCGGTGTAGCAACAGTTAGACGGAGCACGCCGGCGCTTGACGGAGGACCTCCAGGCCACACGCAACGAGGCCGCCAGCCCCGGTCCTGCCCGGGCAGTATTTGTCAACGAATACGCGTCAGGGGGCTGCCGGCGCTCAGGATACTCCCAAGTTACTGCCGAGTGATTCCCAAGTGACGCGGGGCATGGTAGAGCGCCGACGTCGCCTGCCGTACTTGGCCCTTATTTGGGCGGCGATCAGCGCCTGTGTCACGCTACAGATGCGTTGAAGATGCGCTCAGGACGCGGTCGGCATGGTAGAGGAGCAGGAGCCGTAGGCGGCAATCCTTGCGCTACTTGGTTGAAGTGGCAAGGAAGTAGCTGAGAAGTAGCGCAGAAGTGGCGCGAAGGACCTCGAGCAATGCCAGGTTAGACGCGTCCGCCGCTACGGCCGTTCGTTGCGCTCCGGCCTGGCGGGTGTCGTCAGGTCGGGGTTGCCATTCTTTTGCGCGTAATAGAACAGCCCTGCCGGAGAGGGCGGGGGACTATACGATGGTGCGGGAGCCGGCGTAGATGCCTGCGTGCCATGCTTCTGGTCTTGCTGCGGCTTCGGCTGCTGATGAACCTCTGGCATCGCCCGCCCCCCCGTCTCCCCTTTGCGTAGAGTAGTACGCTGCAGTGTACCTGCACGTGGCAAGCTACAGCCCATTCCACGCGGCGGCGAGGATGTGCCCGAGGTCTGGTAAGCGGAACGCGACGACGATGAGGACGAAGACCACGATGAGGACCTGAGCGCTCAGGAGCAGTCGCGCCTTCCAGATAATGATCTGGCGGTTCCGTCGCCAGGACTGCTGCAACCCGCTGAGCGACAATTCCTTGATCCGAGCTTCTGTCTCGTTGGCGCGCTCGATCAGCGTGGGGACCCCCGGGAATTCGATGACATTACGTACCAGAACCACCCCGACCAGGCTCAGGATGACCAAGGCGAGCGTGAAGAGTGAGACTGTAGCCAGATCGGCATGTTCAGCGAACAAACTGCCCGATGTCCCGCTATTGGTGGCGATGAGGCCAAACGCCGTTGCCGTGATGCCGATCAGGACGCCAGCTCGTGCATCCAGCGACGAAATCGCCCGCTCCTGGGCTGCGAGCGCCTCCACGCTCGTATGGTAGACAAAGTCGAGGCCAGCCGGTCCCACCGGCGCCGGCTGAGGCGGTGTCGCAACCGGCAGAGTAATGGGCGGAGCAATCGGGCGCTCAATGTAGAGCGGGAACCGGGTCCTGATCCGCACGGTGCCTCTACCTCTTCCGCCAGTGCCACCAGTGGCGGCGCATCTCCGGCTCTTCATCGTGTGCCGGCAGCGCCAGCAGCTCCTGCAATCGCCCTATCTCGCCTTCCAGATTGTGGGCGCGCTCTTGCCACATCGCTGCGGCTTGTTCGGCCTGACTGCGGACCTCCCGCTCCCTCGCTAATTGCGCAAGGGCCTCACGAGCGATGGTGCCTAACTCTGCTGCAGCGGCACTGTCCAGCGTTGGGCCGTCCACCTGGACAGCCTGTCCGTTGGTGGACGGTACGGACTGTCCGTCCACTTGGGCGGTACGGGTAGCCTGCCCATTGGACGGCCCATAGCTTGTTTCACTGGGCGGTCCGGGCAGGACAACGAACCACTGACCGTCCACTTTCTCGGCGTGAAGCGTCCCACGCTGGGCACGCTTGCGTGCTGCCACACTGGACAGGCCAAGCCGGCGCGCGGCCTCGGGAAGCGGGAGACGTTCCATAAGTGGACAGTACGGCAGACGGCCCATATGGACGGTCCGGGTAGCCAGGCATGGACACGAGGAATGCCCGGTTCGGCTTTGCAAGGCTCCGCTAGAGGTCTCCCAGCCCGAGGTATCGACCGCTGCTGTCGTTTGGCCTGGCGTGGGTGTACTTACTCGTCGTAGCGAGACTCGCGTGCCCCAGCGTCTGCTGCACCAGGTGAATGGTCGCCTGGCGGTCCAGCGCGTGGCTGGCGTGGGCGTGCCTGAGGAAGTGTGGCGACACGTCGGCGAGAATGCCGGCGTCGCGTGCTGCCTTCCGGACGATCCTCCACACCTGCACGGTGGAGAGATGACCGCCGGCGCGGGAGCGGAACACCGGAGCGTCTGGCACACCCGGGCCCAGCTCCTGCAGCTTGCACCAGGCTGCAACCGGCAAGAGCACCATCCGCGTCTTGCCACCCTTGCCGAAGATCGTCACCTGGCCGGCATCGCCGCGCGGCTGCACGTCGCGCCACTTCAAGCCGGCCAGCTCCGACACGCGGCCGCCACTGGCATAGGCCAGCAGCAGCAGGGCATAGTTGCGAGCATTGCCTTCCACCCGGTGCAGCAGCCGGTAGAGGGGTATGAGTAGCAGCGGAACAGAAACGTACGCTAAGCCCTCTCCGGTGTCTTCAGACCCGACATTCCTGTGATAATGCCCGTTCTCACAGGATTTTTCGCCCGCACTCACCACCATCCGGCGTGAATGTGGCTGCTGGGCAGTGCCACCCGCCATCGTTATCACAGGAAACCGGACCGCGCCGGTCCTTAACACGGCTCTTCCGACCGTCTACGGTGGGCTGAGAAGACCAGCTTGCTCGACATAAGCCTTAGCGTACGTTTCTGTTCCGTTGCTACTCGGGGGCCATGTTACGCACACAACGGGCGCCGAGATCAGGAACTGGTCCGCCGGACACAACGCCGCTGGCCAAGCTCTTGATCCGGGCGTCGTCATGGGCCGTCTGCCGCTGGGCATCGCCTTGCCAAGTCTGCCTATAATGGCGTTGGCGTGCTGCATTCGGGAGCCATTGCGGATGAAAATTACGGCGGTTGAGGCCATTCCACTGGCCATGGTGTTTCGCCCGGAGGTCCGGTCGCACATGGTTCGGTCGTCAAGTAGCTCGCGGCTCACCCTCTACCGGGTCGAGCTGGACGACGGCATCGAGGGCTACGGCGATGACATGGGTTCCCCGGCCGATCTATCGCCCTGGGTCGGCCGCGACGCCGTGGAAGCGCTGCATGCGGCACGGCACGGCGGGGTGCAGATGGCCTGCCTCGACGCCGTGGGCAAGGCGCTCGGCGTGCCCGCCCACGCCCTCATGGGCCGCTCGGTGCGCCGCCGCGTTCCCTTCGCCTACTGGACGATCGACCTTCCGCCGGACGTGCTCGCCCAGCAGATCCGCCACGCGGCCTCGCTCGGCTACACCAGTTACAAGTTCAAGTGCCGGCCCTGGTGGGATCCCCGCGAGCAGATCGCCGCCGCGGCCGAGGTGGCGCCGAAGGGCTTCCGCCTCTGGCTCGATTTCAACGGCCACCTCCGCGAGGCGCGCCTGGCCCTCCCCGTCCTCCGGGCGCTGGCGCAGTACGACTGCGTCGGCGGGTTCGAGTCCCCGATCCCCCAACGCGATGTCGAAGGCTACCAGATCATCCGCCGTTCGGTGGACCGCCCGATCGTCGGCCACTTCGGCGCCGGCTGCTGCCACGTCCGCTCGGACCCGGGCTTCGATACCGGCACGCCGGGCGCCGTCCAGCTCCGAGAGCAAATGTTCGACGGCTTCGTCTTCGGGGGCGCCGACGTCGACCGGCTGCGCTCGCCGGCCGGTATCCTCCACGAGTTTCGCAAGCCGTTCTGGATCCAGACCGTGGGCAGCGCGCTGCGCGCGGCCTGGGTGGCACACCTGGCGTCGACCTGCGACGAGGCCGTGCTCTCGCATCTGTCGGCGCACGATCTCTGGGCGCAGGACATCGCGCCCGCCCCTCGCGTCACCGATGGCATGCTCCCGGTACCCGACGCGCCCGGCCTTGGCATCGCGCCCGACCCGAAGCTGATCGAGGAGTTGCGCTCGCTCCCGCCCGCCCCCGCGATCCGCCGCATCTCGACGGTGGTCTATCCCAGCGGCAGCCGCTGGCACTTCGCGGAGGAACAGCAACGCCAGGAAGCCTTCTACTTCGGCCACCTGCCCGGCTTCGTCCCCGGCGTCCGCCTCGACGTCCGTGAGGATGACGGATCGCAGGACTTTGCGGCGTTGTTCGAACGGTGCCGGGAAGCCCCGGTCGTGGACTGAGCAACGGCCTCGGCTGATGTCGTGTCGCGTGGACGCGACACGTTAGAGATGTGCCCTTGGGAGGAGAGCAATGCAGCGTCTGCGGCCCTTGCTGTTCGTGTTTCCGCCGTTCGATTTTCTCGAAGATGAGCGCATCCAGAACGAGCTGCTCGCCGGGGGGGTGCACGACCTCCTCTTCGCCTGGGGGAAGTTGTACGATGCGCGACACGACGAGGACGACGCGCGGCTGTTGCTGGACGTGTCCTCCCATGGTCACTTCGTCGACCGGTTCTTCCAGGCGGCACCCCGGGGCCGCAGCGTGGCGCCACCCTTCGCGGCCACGCCGGAGCTCTACGCGGGCTTGGGCGCGACCCCGCCGGAGCTTGCGCCGGGCATGGAAGGGAAGGCCGAGCGACTCGCCCGGTTGATCGAGCAACTGTCGGCAAAAGGTATCCGCGTTTCCTATTTCGGCTACATCGGCGCGGGCCCGGACGGTCCCGCCACCTGGGACTCGGAAGAGGCGAAGCAGGCCCACGGGTGGGACTACGTCGCCGCGCGCTATCAGGACTATCGCCGCCACTATCCCAGCATCGCCGGCTTCGTGACCGATGGCCCCGGCTTTGGCTACGAGATCACGCCAGGCTTCCGGCACGGTGGCCAGCTTTTCGGGCCGCTCCCTACCGACCCCACGCACCAGGCGATCGCCAGGAGCCTGGGCGTGGACCTCGGCGCCCTGCAAGCGGCCACCGATCGAAGCCAGGGCCTGATGCAGGGGCTGACCCCGGCGCAGCTCGACCTCTTCCTGGAGGCCGAGCAGGGGGTGTTCGATGCCATCGACGTACTGATGGAGGATCCGGCCGTGCTCGACCTCCTCCGGTTCAAGACGGCGGCCATCGATCACCAGATCGATGCCCACTACCGCGCGATCAAAGTGATCGATCCCCAACTGCAGTACGGCATCTGCCCGCGCCTTCCCTGCTTCGCCACGCTCCAGGGCGTCAACTTTCGCCGGCTGAGCCGGATCAGCGATTTCCTGCAACCAAAACACTATCTCTGGATGGGCGGTTTTGACGGCTTCCGAGGGACGCTCTCCCGCTACGCGCAGACGCTACGGGAGTGGAATCCGGCGCTCGACGACGCCCGGATCGAGGCCCTCGTGTGCCGGTTGCTCGGCGTCCGGCTACCCGAGCGCTACCGCATTGCCGACTTCGAGCGCCCCGCGCCCAAAGCGTTCTTCGACGAGGTCGTCTACCGCGAGTCACGGAAGATGCTCTGGCGCGTGGGCGATCCCGAGAAGATCTCGCCCTTCGTCGGCCTGGAGCACGAAGGTATCTGGTTGAAGGCCGAGGAGCTGCGCCATCTCCTCCAGGCGATGGTCGACGCCGGCCTGACCAGGTTCACCTACTACGTCCTGAACACCATCTCCGACGACGTCTGGGACGTGCTGACGGCGTTCACCGCCGATTAGGGCCTCCGGCATTCACGGGGTCCGAGTAGCAGCGGAACAGCAAACCGGTCGAACGGTTACAGCAAGCGGGAAGAGCAACGATTCCTGTGAGAAGTGCCATGCTCACAGGAATATCGGCGTGTACGAGGCATTCTCCTGAGGCCGTTGCGGCGCTTGGGGGGCACGCGAGTCATCATTATCGCAGGAATCGGCGATGAGCAAAGGAGCGCTGGCCGTTTCGGGTGCCGAATTGGGCGAAAATCCGGTGTACAACGCGACAGAAGCCTTAGACCGGTTTTCTGTTCCCTTGCTACTCGCACTCCTGGTGCTGGCCGGTCACGCTCCCGTCTTCCGCCCAGTCAGGAAAGGCGTGGACTGGCTTCCCCGCCTCGACCAGCGCCGCCCGCGCCGCCGGGTCCTGCCAATCCAGGAGGAGGACGGCGTTGATGAGGCGGATCGCCCCGTGGCTGCCATCGTCCGCGCCGCGCCGGAGCAGCGTCGTGAAGTCGGCGTCCGGCATCGCGTGCGTGGCGGCGTAGCGCAGGACGCCCGCGTCGGCGTCGCGCATCTCGTCGCTGGCGAAGGCCAGGCCGTGGCGCAGCAGGCGCTCGAGGCGGGCGAGGTAGCCCCGGCAGAAGAGGGTCGAGGTGCTGAACTGAGGCATCCGTCGGCTCCAGGGGCGCGCCCGCTGTCACGGCGAAGCGAACGATCATGATACCCGTGGCACCGAACGCGCTGCGTTCACCGACCGGTCGGTTCCTCGTTGAGGCCCATGGCCATCGCGGTCGGCGCCTCCGCCCACTCCCCTGTCCGCGACATCGGGCGCCAGCGTTGCAGGCGGACAGTCCACGCTGTGGAACAGGCGAACGCCCTGCTGCGCGCCTCCTACCGCATGCCCGCCGTCCAGGACAACCCTCCAGCACCTGGCCCTTGCAATAGTAGAACACATGTCCTATCTTTCCTCTGCACAGGAAGGAGCGGGATGATGCGGGACAACCGGTCGATCAGGGAGCTACGCGGGGCCGTCGCACGGGCGCGGCGCGACCCGGACACACTGGCCGCCTGGCTGCACCCCTGCACCACGGCGGCGCTGTGCCGGCGCCTCGCCTGCGAGGAAACGGCGGCCCTGGCGCTGCAGCTGTACGGCTACCCCGACCCCTACCGCTGGTGGACCGACCTCCGCCTGATCGGCGCGGCGGTGCAGGTCGATCCGGCGGCGTTGCACGCCCTGCTGACGGACGCGACGCAACGACGGGACGCCGCCCAACCGTGCCGGACCGCCGACCCCGGCGGTCGTGGCGCGGACGACTGCCGGGCGCGGGAGGCATGACATGCTGCCGTATGAGGCCACAACCGCGACCGCCCTCGCGCTGGCGATCGCCCTCAGCTCCTTCCTCACCAGCCTCGTCGTCGCCGGCCGGGATCGGGCGCGGCTGGCCATCTGGGTCCGGCGCGGGCTCACCACCCCGGCGCTGGCGGAGGCGCTGGTGGTGCAGGTGACCAACGCCGGTCGCCGGCCCAGCGGCCTCAACCCGGTGGTCCACCTGCTGCTGGCCGACGGGTCCGAGCTGGTGGCGGCCGACCCGCGCTGGTACCAGGGCGCGCCGGCAAACCACCTGCTTGCGGAGGCGCAGTGCTACCTCGTCGTCATCCCGGTCGCCGTCTGGCGGGAGCGACGTAACGCCTGCCGCGACGCCAGGAAGCGCCCGCCGCGCTGCGTCGCCGTCGGCGTGGTGGACAGCCTGGGCCGGCGGCATACCGCCAGGCTGTCGCACGAACTGGCTGCCTGGTTCAACGCGTGAAGGCGCGCCAGGGAGGCACGCGGCAACGCTCCTTACACGCCGCTCTGTTTCCCTGATCGCGCGGTCGGTCGGCGCCAAGGCCGGTGCATCGCCGTGACGCGCCATGCGCGCGGCCACCTCGTGGTCGGCGTCGACACCGCGGCGCGCCCTGGGTCGTGGCGCCGGCCTGGTGCACCACCGGCTCAAGGCGATCCCTTGGCGCCCAGGACGGCGTTCGGCCGAATGGACACGCCGGCTGGTGGCAGCGCTCGTCGGTGAGGAACGCAACCGCCGCGTCCGGTGATCGATCATCGGGCAGCCCGATGACTCCTATGACCGGATTGGCGAGCGCGAACGACGTGGCATGGCCACGCAGGTGGTGCCCCTCGACGTGGTCGGACGCCGCTCCCCTCGCGCGCCATGCCGGTCAGTCCGCCCCGCCGGCTTCCTGGCCCAACAGACGGGTCACGCTCCGAGCGACCGCCTGGCTCACCCGCCACGTCGTCAGTCCGAAGCGCGTGGCGAGCTCCCTGGCGGAGTGCAACTGCCCGTCCGCTTCGAGGCCGTAGTAGAGGCGTAACAGCGTGCGGTCCGGCTCCGGCAGGGCGGTGAAGGCCTCCGGCGGCAGGGCCTGGAGCCGCGCCCTGTGCGGCCGTTCCCGCTCCATGCTGGCTACCCGCGCCTTCGCCCGCACCTCCGGCGCTGCCCAGGGGTTGCGCCCGCTGATCTTCCGGCGCCGTAGCTCGCGAAAGCACGCCTTGCTGCAGGCGTGTTCCTCGGCGCTTTGTGCCTCCGACCGCTGCAGGGAGATGGCCATGCCGCACACGGCGCAGGGAACGACGACCCACCCGGCACTGCTCGGCGCCTCGGGTCCGAGGAGGCGGGCGACAATCTGCCGGAGCAGGCGCGCCACCTGGGGTTCGGTCAGTCCCATCTCCCTGGCCAGCTCCTCCTGGGTAGGGAGCGGGGCCTCGCCGTCCAGGCCGTAGTAGCGGCGGACGAGCCGGCGATCGCGGGCCGGTAACGGCTCGAAAGCGGCCAGCAGTTGGACCCGGCCGGGGCGCTCCCGCCGGCGCGCCGCCTCCCTGGCCTGGGCGCGCATCTGCGCTGGGAACCCCGGCGCGGCCCGCCGTCGCTCGTAGGCGGCGGCGGTCTTGGCCCTGATCTCCGGGCGCAGGAGGGAGCTCGCGACCAGGTGCTGGCGGAGCGCACGCAGACAGGCAGGGCTGCAGGTCGGTCGGGACTTGCCGACCTCCCAGGGGTGGCGCTCCACGGGCGTGCCGCAGACGGCGCAGGGAACGCGCACGGTCCCTCGTTTCGCCACAGCATCCCGGCCCAGCAGGACGGCGACGGCCCGCTGGAGCCGGTGGCGCACCTGCGGCACCGACAGTCCGAACTGGCCGGCTAGCGCCGAGGCCGCCAGAGCGGGCGGGCGAGCGGCAGCCGGCGTCGCGGCGAGGCCGTAGTAGCCGCGCAGCAGCGCCCGGTCCGCTTCCCCCAGTGCGTCGAGCGCAGCGGGCGGCAGCGCCAGCAGCCGCCCGAGGAGCGGTCGGCCGCGCCGTTGCTTCGCCCGAACCGCCGGGCGCTGCTGCAACTCCCGGGAGAGGCGGCGGCGCAACTCGCGCGCGCACTCGCGGCCGCACGTGCGATTGGACGATCGGCGCGCCTGCGAGGGCCACCGGGCGACCGGCGTGCCACAGACGGCGCAGGACACCAGCACACGGCCGCCGCGCGCGTCAGAAAGCTTCTTGTTGATGCGGGCTCTGTAGTCCGGGTCGGTGAGGAGCACGTGCTTGCGTGCGTGGGCTTTGCTGGTGTTTTGCCGCCAGACCTCGTGATTGGCGGGGTCGAGCTTCGATTCCAGGCGCAGCCGGCGGGCGCGGGCGTACGCGGTGCGTTGTTCGGGCGACAGGTGTAAGCGCTCCCGGCTCTCCGGCCAGGAGGCGCTGAAGTTGCGCTGCGCCTGCCGGCGCGCCCACGCCTTGTGCGCCGGCCCGGCGAGGCCGGTCGTGGCCCGCAACCCGAAGATCGACCGGTACTCGTCGGCGAAGAGGCCGTGCACCTGGAAGACGTGCGACGCCAACAGGCGAAACCAACGACCGCACGCATGGCATTCGACGCGATCGCCGTCCACGGCCAGCACACCAAGAGTCCCGAAAATGGGGCCATCCCAGTCACCGAGCGCCGGCAGACCGTAGTCCGGCCGGTCCCGCCGGCAACACCGGCCGCTCCGGCAGGTGGCGCACTGATCACAATCGTGGCCCGCGCATGGCCCATCCGCCGCGACGGTTGGGGCGCGGTCAGCAGCCACCTCGCTGCCCTCGGTCATCCTCTGCCCCCGTGACGAGCTGCGGGAGCATCGCTGGGGCGGTCAGGGCGACCAGGCGAGGCCGGATCGACTGATGATCGTCGCCCCTCGTGCGGTCTGGCTGCGCTGCCGCGAGCCCGCAGCCGTCATTATGCCAGGAATCCGGGGTGGCAGGCATGCCGTCGCTCCACCCACCCGCCCCGACCTCGCGGCCCGACTGGTGCGGCAGCAGCGCGGCCTTCCGGCGTCATGGATGGCTTCGTCGGTCAGGTGCCGACGATACACGGTCGCCGCCCACGGGATGGTGGTGGGACGGTCCACGGCGATCTGGCGGTTATCGCCAGCGACCCAGGGGGTCCACCGGTGCACGCAGCGCTGCGGGCGCCACCCGGATCCGGTGCTAGTGGGTCACGCTGCATTTAGCGGAGCAATGGGGTAGGCTGTGGGAGGAGCGGCCGTGGTGGTGCGCGCAGGGGGAGGACTGGGTGATGGCGCGGCACCAGCAGGAAGCGTTGCGGACGCTCAGCGAGGCAGAGCGGGCGGCATTGGAGCGCCTGAGTCGCAGCGGGAGCGAACGAGTGGATCGGGTGCGGCGGGCGACGGCGCTGCTGGCGGTGGCGGAAGGGCAGTCGTTCGTGGCGGCGGCGCGGCGAGCGGACCTGGGCAGCAGCACGGTGACGGCGCTGGTGCGCCGCTTCAACCGGCGGGGGCTGGG
>DHIZ01000232.1 GCA_002404055.1 Chloroflexi bacterium UBA4733 | reverse complement strand
ACCGATGCCGTCGTGAACGGCAACATCGGCGGGTAGCCGGCGACGAATTTCCTGTTTGAGATCACGTCGCAGTCGGTCAATACCGGCGCCCCGAACCAGGACGCGGCGCAGCAACGCGATCTCTTGTCCAGGCTGCGGACTGCCTGGCACATCCACAGTCAGGCGCAGACCAACGTCCTGTCGATCATCGTCGCTCAAACGGAGCCACTCCGGCAGCGCCTCGACTTCCCGCCGCACGTCGGCAAGCGCCGCCGTATAGACGAGCAGTTGGTCAGCATATAGAGCGGCAGCAGCTTCGCAGACACGACGTTGCATGCCACGCAGGTCGGCCAGCCGGGTAAAGAAGGTGTCGGAGGTGAGTACGTCCTGCAGAACGCCGCGGTCGGCCTCCTCGATGAGCATCGAGCCGCCAAAGTCTGCGGCCAGCTCATCGACCGCCGCCACGAGATCGCGCGACGCGGCGATAGTACGCCCAGCGCCGCGCGCCAGTTCTGCCGTGGCCGTGCTCGCCCAGTCCATGTCCGCTGGAAAGCTACAAGCCGTTGCTCCAAGGATGGACAGCGCGCCGGCGCCGTCGCCTTGCAGGATGCTACGACCAACATCGACCACCGCCTGCGCGCGCTCATCGCCCGGCAGGCCCAGGGCTTGCAGTTGTTTGGGCAAGGCCACGATCACATCAAGCCGCGCCGGTAGATGGTCGCGGGCGGCGCGGCTGATCGACTCTTCCTGCGGCAGCACGGTCAGCCCCAGCATCTGCTCCAGTCGCTCGCTCGATCGATCGAGCATTTCAATAGTCGGCTTGCTGTCCCGCAGCGATACGCCGATGCGTCCGAAGGCCTGGGTCGTACGCACCGCCTCAATGGCGGACGGACCGGGCACTGTTACCGGGGTACTGCTGTCGGCAGTATGAAAGGCGACTTCGCCTGCCAGAAGCAGTGCGGCAAAGACGTAGCGAGTCGCATCCTTCGACCAACCATAGGGAGCAGTAGCGAACATATCCTGGAGGGCATTGCCTTGCAGGCGGTCAGTACCGGCCTGATCCAATTTCATGTGGAGCGCTTGCAGGGCCTTTGACAGGGCAGGGTGGTCGGGGTTCACGCGGGAGCGACTGCGGCTAAGAACGACAAAACCGAGCGGATCGTGTTCTCTGGGCATGCGATCGAGGCGCTCGACGGCCAGGAAGCGCGCAGCCAGATCGGTCGTCGGTCGGATGTTCACCAGATGGAACTCGGGATAGACATCGGCCGCTGCTCCCTGCAGCACTACGCGTGCGATTGCGGCCACATCCGCCCCAGCCGACTGCGCAGGAATCGGCCTGCCGCGGAAGATGAGCGTTCCTCGCTGCAATGCGGTGCGGTAGAGCACCGCCGCTTGCTCCTGTCCCCGTTGGGCGGCGCGCTGCTCGGCGCGGATAAACTGGGCAACGTCTTTATCCGCTTCGCTCTCTGCTATAGCGCGGACGATCCGTTGGGAGCGAATCACGTCCGCAAGTTGGTCCTCGATCGTGTCATCCGGGCGGAGCAGCCAGGCGACGACGGTTCGCCAGTCGCCACGTCCTGTTGTCTCTTCCAGCAGCGTGGTACGCCGACTCTCCCAACCGGCGCCATCTGTCGGCTCCAACCGAAACTGAACCTCCTCATTCTCGCCAACGATCGAGACGGAGCCAAGCCTGACGCCAGCACGCACGGTCTTCGCGCCGTCGAGCACTGCGGACGGCAACGGATCGAAGATGGATTGCAGAATCCGGCTGCGTAACTGGCTCACTTCGCCAACGGTCGGTTGATAGGCGTTGCGACGCCCGCACTTCCTCGA
Organism: Chloroflexi bacterium UBA4733; assembly: GCA_002404055.1. The sequence goes on along the minus strand of DHIZ01000232.1, from coordinate 8,981 downwards.
TCTCCGGCGAGCTGCCCACTTGCCGATAGAGCAGCGCCGCGACGTTCTCGGCGCTGCGTGGGAAGTTCTCAATGGGCTGGAGCGCCCCAATTGCCTTGGCGACGCGTAAGGCAAGGCTGTCACCAGGTAGCACCACCGTGACGCGCTGTACACCGCTCACCGCATGGGGAAACTCTTTGGCGATGTCGGCGCGCAGTGTGTCGTAAATACCGTCGATGCTGGCAAGGCAGCCGACTGGCTGATCGGCCAACAGGGTCGCGCCCACCGGCATGGCCTTAGTCGTGTCAACGAGCAAGTCTTGAATGACGCGGATGGCGGAACGTAGGCAGCCCGTTCCACAATCTCGCTCAGCGTTTGCTGTCCGGTGGCGACCAACCAGGCGCGGCCCTGTCCTAACTCCTTCAGGTTGCGTGCCAAGCCATCCAGATTGAGAATCAGCTCGCCACGCGGCGCCACATATTGCCCGGCCTCGTCAACAAGGAAAAGCACGTTCTGGTAGCCGGTCTTGCGCCGGATCAGGTCAAGCATAGTCGCGGCGAGATCGCGGACGCTTTCCACCATGGAGAAGCGGAGGCTGCGGAAATCGCCCGCCTTGGCATACTCCTGAGGATAGAAGCGCGGGACGAGTTGGTCGGCGTGCGCCACTCCGACGAGCGGGTTGTTATGGACGTCCTCCCAGGCGCGACCAAACTGTTCACTGTAGGCGCGGCGAAATTCGTCCAGGCGTCCATCCTTGTCCAGGCGGAACTCCAACTGGGCCAGCTTTTCCTCTTTGGAATAGCCTGCCTGTTGCAGCACCTTCCAGTAGAGCACGGTCGTGATTGCTGTGACAGTGGAGGAGACGAGTTGCTCGGCGCCGAGGTCCAGCATGACGACGGCCACCGGCTCTTGGCTAGCCAACGTGCGCAGATGTTGAGCCGCGGGCACAGCCCCGATGCGTTCGGCCAGTAGGTCGAGGAAGGCTCGGCCACCCACCCGCCGATTCGGATCGAGGGCAAAGCCCAGGTATTTGGTGAAGGAGCTCTTGCCGGAACCATAGAAGCCGGATACCCAGATGCCGGTTTCCGTCACTTGCCCGGTGCGCACACCCGTATCGAATGCATCCAGGAATCGCTGAAAGTTGCGTTCAACGCTCGCGGTAACTTCGTACTCACTGATCTCGGCAAGCAACCGCTGCTCATCGGTGGCAGCGTAGTCGATGACTTTTTCGATGGGGCGCTCGATACGCCGGTTCGAGGCGAACAGCGAACGGATCGTCGCGCCGGCCATCATGCCAGTCCTCCGATAAGGGTGGCGCGATAGTTCGGGTCTTCGGGATAGAAGCCGAGAAAGTGCAACCCGAACTGGCCGACGCGACGACCGGGATAGAGGACGACCAGGGGAATACGAATGCGGTCGTGCAGGACGCTCTCAAGGGTACGTACGCGGAAGTAGGGATGGAGCATCTCGGTATCTGTAAGGAAGACTACCGTTTTCTCCCGCCGCTCGGCCACAAGTGCCGCAACTCGGCCAACCAGCGCATCCTGCAGGCGTAGAACGTCGCGCACCGACTCGTTAACGTCATGTTGGTCGGCGCCGTCCTCGTAGTCCAACCAGGTTTGCCAGTGCCCAGAGGCGTCGACAATCTCCCAAAGGAGATCGGAAAAGGAGACGCGTTCGGCGGTGATGCCGTCGTTATGCAAGCGGGCGATCCAGACCGGCAACTGCGCCTTGACGGTCAAGGCTTGATCGGGCGCATAGACGAAATAGTAAAAGGGATCGCGAGTACTGTGTTGCGTTCCGCGCAAGTGCGGGAGGAGTTGTTCAAAGTCATCTTCCAGCGAGGACATCCACCACCTCCTCCATTCGAACGTGCTTCCATGCGATACGAACGACGGAGCCGGCCCGTTGCAGGATGAACCAACCCTCTCCGGCGAGCATGTCGAGTCGGTTCCAGACGTCCCGTGGCTCCAGTCCAAACAGTGCCCACTGCGGCTGGACGGCCAGGGAGGCATCCGTGACTCCGGCAAAGTGCAACAGGTGTGTCAGATAGACGACGGTACCGTCTATTGGGCGGTAGGGCAATACCTCGCGCCGCCCCGGTTTGAGCGGCGCGAGTAGCCCAAACTCCGTGAGCGCTATTAGCACGCGCCCGGCCATATCGCGCTTGATCTCATCCGACCAACCACGCAAGATGCGACCGTCGCGCTCCGCTTCCACGAGCAACTGATACACCTCGCTGTTGCCTATGGTGAGGCTACCGGAACGGACGGACGGCCAGTAGCGCGTCACCGCGGCGTCACGCAGAAGATGCTCATGCTGCGCCGTGTAGAAGAAGACCAAATCCGTATAGAGCTGACGAGGTATCGCGCCTTGAATCAGGCACTGCATGTGTCGCGCTGCTGCATCGTCTGGCGTCAGAAAACGAGCCGCGAAGCAGCGCCTAACAATGTCATCAATGCGTCGTGCTGTGGACCGTCCCAGTAGATCGTCGCGCAAAACACGCTCTCCGAAAGCAGTCAGATCTTCCCCCGTTTGCCAGGCTTCCAGAAGAATGCGCGTTTCTGGAAGCAGGGCCCCGCCCTTGGCCAAGCCAAGGGTGTACTGTGTTACCGCTTCTTCCGTTTCAACGCCTATCAAGTCGATGGCTCCACGAATGGGTAGGCCTGACTACCGATGGTGAATGCCTGCAAGTACACTGCACATACCTGAGACAGCCCGGCTTGACTTCGAAACGCCGTGGGCCGCCCACAACGCACGGGTCCCGCCACATGCCGCCGATCCGGCTCGCCGGACAGTTCTGTCAGTGCGCTCAAACGTTCCGGCCAAGATGAGTGGGTAGCCAACTGACCCAACATGGCACCGGCACTTGCCTGCCCTAGAAACTGCTGGACAGCGGTCTCGTCCTGGATGGGAAGGCGAAATAGATGGAAAACGCCATGCTGACCGATACGCGCGTCGTGCTCCAGTTGTGCGGCATGGGCAGCGACCCGAAGGGCCGCCGTCAGTGGAGTACGGGGGAACAGGCGCGCAAGAAAACGTTGTCCCGTAGCGGACATGGCGTGACTTTGCCACCAGGCATCGGGACTATCTTCGCCCAGCCCAGCGACGAGCCAACGGGCTTTGATGACTGCCTCAATCCACGGCATCGAACAGCTTCCCAACTTGATAGTCCATCCCCATGGACCTCATTGATGCACACTGGGCTACGAAATCAGGTTGGGGTGCCTCTGATTCTCCAGTAGCCGAACTATGCCTGATAGTCACCGACCAATCGGTACTATAGCATCGGTGTCGCTTAAGCTTGACCAGCACGCCGCCACAAGTCCTAGTTCTGGCAGCAATCTTCGTTCGGTCCGTACCCGCCACGCTTTCTCCGTTGAGTACGCGCCAAAATAGGGTCACAGGCCGCCCTGCTACCATCCCCCCATCATGTATCTCACCGAAAGGACCCAACCATGGCCCCACCCACCTCCCCTAACCATCTCCTCCCCCTCGCCTTCCAACCGCTGCCGCTCGGCGCCATCCGCCCCACCGGCTGGCTGCAACAGCAACTCCGCATCCAGGCCAATGGGCTGAGCGGGCATCTGGACGAGTTCTGGCCGGACGTGGCGCGCAGCGCCTGGATCGGCGGCGATGCCGAAGGCTGGGAACGCGGCCCCTACTGGCTGGATGGCGTCGTGCCGCTGGCCTTCCTATTGGAGGACGAGCGGCTGATCGCCAAGGCACGACATTGGGTGGAATACATCCTTGACCACCAGCACCCGGACGGCTGGCTGGGCCCGCTGCTCGATGACCGCGTCGGCCAGGGCTACGCCTATGACCCCTGGCCGGTCTTCATCCTGTTGAAGGCGTTGACCCAGTATTACGGCGCCACCGGCGAGCCGCGCGTGATCCCGGCGATGCAGCGCTTCCTGCGCCGGCTGCAGGAGATCCTGGCCACGCAGCCTTTGCGTTCCTGGGGACGCTACCGCTGGGCCGACCTTGTGTTGAGCATCCACTGGCTGCACGACCGCACCAATGAAGCCTGGCTGCTGGAACTGGCGGCCGGCGTGCAGGAGCAGGGCTTCGCCTGGCGGCAACACTTCGCCCACTTCTCCATCTGGAACAAGGTGCAGCGGCCGGAGATCGACCTCTCCACCCACGTCGTCAACAACGCCATGGCGATCAAGGCGCCCGGCGTCTGGTACCGGCAATCGGGCGATCCCGCCGACCGCACCGCCGTAACACAAATCCTCGCCACGCTGGACCGCTACCACGGCCAGGCGAACGGCATGTTCTCCGGCGACGAGCACCTGGCCGGCCGCAGCCCCTCCCAGGGCAGCGAACTCTGTGCGGTGGTCGAGTCCATGTATTCGCTGGAGGTGCTGCTGGCGGCGCTGGGCGAGCCGGCGCTGGCCGACCGGCTGGAGCGCCTCGCCTTCAACGCCCTGCCGGCCACGATCAGCCCCGACATGTGGACCCACCAGTACGACCAGCAGGTCAACCAGGTGCAGTGCATCGTGATGCCCGATCGCCCCTGGACCAGCAACGGTCCCCGCGCCAACCTCTTCGGTCTGGAACCCAACTTCGGCTGCTGCACCGCCAACATGCACCAGGGCTGGCCCAAGTTCGCGACCCACCTCTGGATGCGCTCGCCCGACGGCGGCCTGGCCACCGTCGCCTACGCTCCCTGCACCGTCAGCGCGGAGATCGCCGGCGTTCCCGTCGAGCTGACTGTCGACACCGACTACCCTTTCCGTGACCGCATCACCATCCGCCTGCGAACGTCCCAGCCCGTCTCCTTCCCGCTGCACCTGCGCATCCCCGGCTGGGCGAACGGCACGGAGTTTCGGGTGAACGATCAGCCTGCGCTGGAAGCGACGCCGGGAACGTTCTTCCGACTGGAACAGGCGTGGGCTGGCGACACCACCATCCAGTTGCGCCTGCCCATGGCTCCCCGCCTGGAGGGGCGCGACAACGGCGCAATCGCCATCCTACGCGGGCCGCTGCTCTACGGCCTTCAGATCAGTGAAGAGTGGCGCCGGCTGGATGGGGAACCGCCGTCCGGCGACTTCGAGGTTTACCCAACCTCCCCCTGGAACTACGCCCTGGCTGTCGATTCGGCCCACCTGGAAACGGCAATTCGTTTTAGCGAGCGGCCGCTCGGTGAGCAACCATTCTCACCGGCAGGCGCTCCCGTCACGGCGACGATCAGCGGTCGCCAGGTAACGCAATGGGGCCTGGAACATAACGCTGCTGCCCCGCCCCCGCCAAGCCCCGTCGCTTCCGACGCGCCGCTGCAAACCCTGACCCTGCTGCCCTACGGCTGCACGAATCTGCGCGTGGCGGAGTTCCCGGTGCTGGCGGGGAACACCGTCTGCTAGGATGACGGTGCAGTGATGACGCTATCGACAGGCAAGGTAAGCCCTGTACCTACCCAACCACCTGCGCCTAGAGGTTCACCCTACGATGAATCGTAGGGCTACGTTAACAAAGGACGCTGAAGCGCCCTGGGACCGCACCCGAGGATTATCCCCGTACGACAACGCGCCGCCGAGCCGGCCTCGTAGCGCCGTTTACGGTGCTTTGTTAACGTATCCCGCTCGTTCACGGGCGGGTGTACCTGTTCGCTACAATCACCAGAGTCATATTGAAAAAGCGCGGCTACGCCCGCCAACGAGAGGATGATTCAGCCATGCAATACCGCAAACTGGGATCGAGCGGCGCCAAGGTCTCCTACCTCTGCCTGGGGACCATGAACTTTGGCGGGGCTACGGACGAAGCCGAAGGCGCCCGCATCATTCAGCACTCCATGGATGCCGGCGTGAACTTCATCGACACTGCCAACGTCTATAACCAGGGGCGCAGCGAAGAGATCACCGGCAAGGCGCTGGCCGGCGGGCGGCGGCAGCAGATCGTGCTAGCCACGAAAGTCCACGGCAAGATGGGCGACGGGCCGAACGAGCAGGGCAACCACCGTATTCACCTCTTTCAGCAGGTCGAAGCCAGCCTGCGCCGGCTGCAAACCGACTACATCGACCTCTACTACCTGCACCGCCCGGACCCGGACACCCGCATCGAGGAAGAGGTGCGCGCCATGGACGATCTGGTGCGCCAGGGCAAGGTGCGCTTCTACGGCACCAGCCACTATGCATCCTGGCAGATCGCTCTGGGCCAATCCTTCGCCGACCGCATCGGCGGCCATCCCTGGATCGTGGACCAGCCGCGCTACTCGCTGCTGGACCGCGCCATCGAGCAGGACGTCGTCCCTTTCTGTCGCTACACCAGCTACGGCCTGGTGCCGCACAGCCCGCTGGCCGGCGGCTTCCTCACCGGCAAGTATGCCCAGGACGCGCAGCCGGAAGCCGGCACGCGGGCAGCCCGCCAGGCCGGCATGCTGACCAGTCGCTCCGCAGCGCACTGGCAGTTGCTGGACCGCGTGAAAGCCGTCGCCGCTAACCACCAGGCCAGCGCCGGTCAGGTGGCGGTCGCCTGGGTGCTCACCCGCCCCTGGCTCAGCGCGACGATCATCGGCCCGCGCACGCTGGAGCAGGTGGAGGATAACCTCGGCGCCGCCGAGCTGATGCTGACGCCAGAGGAGATCAACGACCTGGAGCAGGCCAGCGCCTTCGCTGCGCAGATGGCTCGGAACTAAAGCGCTAACCGACGTTCGCGATTAAACGCCACTGGCAATTCGTCTCCAGGCGTGCCATAATGGGGGCTATTATGGCAAAAATAGCAAACATCCAACGGAATCAGCCCCGCAAAGGCGTTGGTGAGGAGACAAAGTTGATGGAGACTTCTGGTCACCTCGTCCCAGCGGACGGCAACGCAAAGGTCGCCTGGAAATCTGCCGATGCGTTTTATCGTGAGATCGTCAGGCGTCCAGACGTGCGCGCCATTCTAGAGCGCCTCGCTAAGCTGTAGCCGTACCGCTGAGCAAGGGGTACCCGTCGCTCCAATGACCGACGATCACGACTCACCCCTTTCTGACCTCCTCAACATGCTGCGCATCACGCTCCAGGAACCTATCGACTTCAGGCGAACCGACACGGATGCCACGATGGCCAAGGTGCGAGTGCTGGCAGCGGCGGCTACCTACCTGAATATCATCGCCATTGGCGAGTTCGGTGGCCGAGCCGGCGCGGTGCGAGCGCAGGGGTTGGTTGAGCAAGTCGTCGGCGCCGCGTTCCAAACCTTTGGCGATAAAGACCCTCACCCAGGCCCGTTCGACAAAGCCGCGATGCTGCTGCGTGGTATCACGCAAGGGCACCCCTTCAACGACGGGAACAAGCGGACAGGCTTCCTGGTCGCCATGTACTACCTCGACCAGGTCGGTCATCCACTGCCGCCGAACCTGCCGGAGGTGGAAGTCGTGGCGCTTTGCCTGCGCATCTCTGCGGGCGAGGTGCGTTCAGTGGATGTCATCGCGGAAGAACTACAACGGTTGTGGGGGCGTCGCCGGTAGGCACATCAACGCCACCAAGAAGATGAAGCCAATCGGCGAGTTGGTCCGCCGCACTCAGCGACACATGGATACGGTACAGCTGGCCCAGCAGTACAACACATGGCTCTACCTGCTTTGACAAGGCGAAGAACTGTTTGTCGTTGCCGCCGCGCTGGGAACGCGCAAGCAGCGGGCAACCTTTCACCGGGCCGTTCAGGATGTGGTAGCACAGGTCGCGACCGGACATTTCCCATTTCGCACGCAATTTTGGCCTGCTGCCAGGGATCCCTGCCTTCAAGTTGCTGATTACTGCTGTTGGGCGATGCAGCGAAAGTGGGAGAGCGCTGATCCGCGCTCGCATGCGCTGATTCGCGACAAGATCGTATCGGAGTATGAGACGTTCAGCCGGAGTGCGGCGCTATACTACTGAGAGGGTGCCCGAAAGATGCGTTCGGCCGGCTAGCCGGGCGTTCCCGCCCGGCAGAGCCCGTGGGCTCTTGTCACCGACCATTCATAGCACATTCATGATACGACTTCAGCGCCTCGGTTTAGGGGCGGGTGGCCCGGCGGCGTACCCTCAGTTGACGGCGGCGCTGCGCTGCCAGTCGAGTATCGCCTGCAGTTGCCTCGCAGTGGCTTCCGCATCGGCCACTTCCACCATAATCTTGGCGAAGGCATCGTCGATGAGGTGGATAATGACGGTGCGGGAAGGCTGGTGTACGTCCCAGAAGATACGATCGCCGTGTTCGGTGAACGCTCCGACGAGCATCGCACCAGGCGCCGCTGCCTTCGCATCACATCCGCCGCCTTGGAACGACATCAACTCGCGCTGCGTCTCTTCGGGGTTGAAGGCCACGCTCCCCACATGGTGGAGCGGAACCTCCAGTTGCCCACGAAAGGCGAGCATCTGGTCCATGCCACGCACATCGACAACGAGTGTTTCAGGGGTGATCTTGATGGTCGCCATATACCTCTCCATTCGCTGCACGGAAGGCAGCACGCGTGAGGCCGCAATGGCTCGGGTCGAGCAATGACGCTGATCGACTATCTCAGTGTACCCGATGCCGCTCGTCATGTCGGTGCCGGGACGGCGTAGGCCAGGAAGCTTGGGGTCTCTGGCGTGAGCCATGGCGGCGGAACAGAACCAGCGCCTGGCGGCGCTCAGCCGCGAAGCGACCCGGCTCAACGTTGCCCTGGAGCAGCAGACGGCTGAGCGCGCTGCGTCGCGGGCTGATTCAGGTCGAAGGCTAGCACGGCGCACCGCCAGCCCCAAGCCGGGTGCGTGATGGCCCCACACCATCCCACAATTACAGTGTTTCCACCACACCGAAATGGTGCCTTGCCCGGATGCGCGACGGCCATCGGTCTGGGATGCTGTCCCTGTAGTGCCGACGCCAGACCGCGCCAGCGCAGTAGGAACAAGGAGAACAAGATGATGGCAGAGACATTGAACCAGGTAGCAGGCACGATCGGCAGCAGGATCGGTCGGCGCACCATCCTGAGTGGACTGCTGGGCGCTTCCGCCCTGGCGCTGGCCGCTTGCGGCACGGCCGCCACGACGGGCGCCGCCGCC
>DHIZ01000130.1:5658-6259 GCA_002404055.1 Chloroflexi bacterium UBA4733 | reverse complement strand
GGTTTTAGGATAGGCTCTTAGGCGATTGGCAGTCGGGGCAGACCGACCCAGCGGGTCCGCCTTGCTGGAGAAAGACGTGCTCGTACCAGCCGATCTGACTACCCCAAGGGCTGCCGGTCCCCTGCGTCCCGCACAAAGCCGGACGGCGGGACCACACCGGATCCCCACGGCGGGGTGGATGGCGGATGATGTGCCAGACCTGCTCGACTCCGCCCGAACGGACGTAGAGGATTGTTGCCATGGACAGAGCATAACGTGCCCAGAACGATAGACTCCGCTATGCACGAGAAGCGTTGCGTTTGGCCCGTCGCTCTCCGAACCCGTGAGGTCGTCGGCCCAGCCGCGCACTCTGGCATCGGCGTCCAACTGAGAGAAAGGAGCGACAGCGATGCATTGGTGGCGTTGGCTGTGCCGAGTGCTGGGCTTTTCCCAACCGACCTACGTGCTGAGTGAGGAACTGCGCGCCGACGAACGGCGTCGGAAAGCGGCGAACAGGGCCGCGTGAACAGCTACGCTACCGTGGCCCATCGGTAGCGGGGGGCGGATTCGAACACGGTCGCTGCGCGCCGGCGCCTTCAGGTTATGAGCCTGACGAGCTGCC
>DHIZ01000130.1:0-5530 GCA_002404055.1 Chloroflexi bacterium UBA4733 | reverse complement strand
AGGTTATGAGCCTGACGAGCTGCCACTGCTCCACCCCGCGCTGCTGATGTCAGCGGAGCGTCTCCATGCGGCTGAGAAATGCCGCATGGCGCGATTGTACCGTCTGGGGATTAAGACTCCCTCAGGCGGGCATGCAAGCAGTGGTGCCCGTCGGCAAGCACTTGCCGCACTTCCAGCGGGCCACGCTCACCCTGGACGACCGTGAGCACTGTCTGATGACAGAACGGGCACGTCGCGCCGATGCGTAGACACTCATCGGGATCGGGTCGATCGTGGAGCGCGAGTTTGATCAAGGCCTGAGCATGCGGATCGCGGACAAGGACGACTTCGTGCAGCCAGATGGGGACCATGAGACACCTCCGGGTGCTGGTCAACGGTGTAGCCGAGGAGCACTACCGGGTTCGTCCACGCCGCTGCTTCCCAGAGGGTTTCGCGATTCACTCGCCCCGCCGCAGAAGCGACCAAGATGTCATCCGGCGAGGGTCCATGTGTCTGAGGCCTTCACCGTACCCGTTCTGACGGGCAATAGCGAATATCGAGTGATCGCCCAGGCAGCGGGTTGCGCGCTCCCGGTCGCCACGCCATCCGTTCCGCTACATTTCCGCTACTTCGTCGTGGGGCGCAAGGAAGTAGCGGACCAGGTGACGCCTGCGGCTTCCGTCTCTCTCGCCATGCCCATCGCGTCTTGGGCGCATCTCCAGCGCATCTGTAGCGTGACACGGACGCTGATCGCCGCCCAAATAAGGGCCAAGTAAGGCATGCGACGCCGGCCGCTCTACCACACCTTGCGTCACTTGGGAATCACTCGGCAGTAACTTGGGAGTATTCTGGACGTCGGTGACTCCCCCGACGTCTATTCGTTGACGAACATCGCCCGCGCCGCTGCAAGGGCCCGTGTTGAGCGGGCGTCCGTGATCGCAAGCGGCCGGGCATTCTCGTTGCGTGCGGACTGAGGGAACTGTCGCAGACGCCAACGTTACTCCGCCTGGACGTTGCTGCACCGCCCTTGACCCGCCTGCGACGGCAAACGACCCCGGCACTTCGCGGCCCCAGCACAGACGCCCACGAAGCGGCCGGCGACCCCTTTACCATGCGGTGCGTTATATGGGCGTTATTTGCGAGATATTTTGGAGGAACTTCACTCTGCTACTCGCTTGATATAACGGGCACAGCACGCCAAGTAAGGATCGCCCCAGCCGCTTCCCGAGGCCCAGGGGTCGAAATAAGCCGGTGAACCCATCAGTTCTACGCCCTGAGTCCCCACCCCATTCCACACTTTGCGCCCTTACTACCAGAAGGGAGAGCAAGCACGGCAGATGCGGTAGTAGCGGCACCGTGTCCGGGCCTACTATTCCCCTTTAATCTCAATTCCTTCCCTTACTCTGCACCTGACACCACTGGTTCCTCGTTGCCAAGTAGCGCTGCATGTCGTAGCGTGCCCGGTATGGACGCTTTTCTCCACCTCATCCCCGCTGACATTGGGCAGTTGACGGTTCGCCGTCCCACGGCGACGGAGTTGGCTGGTCGTGTTCAGTTCGGGATCACGGACCGTGATCAGGATATGCTCGCTGCGGTAGCCACCCATGGCTTCTTGACGGTGGAGTTGCTGAGCCTGGCGTTCTATCCCCTCCAGGCTGGTCCTCTGGCCGTCTCGGCCCGGGCCTACTGGCGCATCGGGCAACTGTGGCTCTGGGGTTTCCTGGAGCGGGTGGAGTTGCCGGTCCCCCGTGGCTTCAAGGGAAGTAAGCCCTCGCTGTACATGCTCGGCGCCCAGGGCCGTCCCATTGCTGATCAGCGCCTAGAGCCTGGCGTCTCCGCGATTGTGCGCCGCGTGGATCGCCTGGACGCCGCGTCCGTGCCCCACAACCTCGTGACGGCTGCCCTCTGGGCGAACCTCATGGCTGCCTTGCACGGCACCAATGGCACAGTTGCTCGCTGGATCCCCGAGCGCGTATTGCGTGGCAAGAAGATCGTGCTGCGGGATCCGGACAACAACTACCGGCTGCCGGTCCTGCCCGACGCCTACTTCGAACTGACCTATAACGCAGGCGCCACCGTCCAGGCCTGTTTCTTGGAGGTGGATATGGGGACCTTGACACGAGAGCGGTTCCGGCGCAAGGTGCGCGCTTTCCAACTCTACGAGTCCTCGGGGCTGTTTGAGGAGCACTGGGGACACGGCTCGATCACCGTGCTGGTGATCGTCCCCTCGAAGGCCCGACGCGATGAACTCGTCGCTGTGGCACAGGAGACGTTGCACGACACCTGGTGGCCGTGGTACGCCTTTCTGACTGTCGATATGCTGGACCCGGAGCGGTTCGGGCGCACGAGGTGGCTGCGCCTCGATGGCAAGCCGTGTCGCCTGCTCTTGACGCAGGCGCCGGCAGTGGCCGATCAACGACAGTCGCGATGACCGCGTTACCCGGTTGCCCGCTTCTTGAGCACGGGCAACCCGGAGGTCTTGACCTCGCTCACTTCGTAGCCGTCCGGAAGCTGGTCTAGCCCATCCTCCGGCCTCTTGCTGAAGAAATAGATTTGCTGCTGGCGACCATTGCGCAGCGTCGTCACCTGCCCGTGCAGGTAGTAGGTCGCGCCCTTGCCATTCCGATAGCTGAATGCCATGTGTTGCCCTCCCTCGCCAAGGGTGAAGATCATAGCCACAAGGCGCGCAACGCGCCGTGTGCGCCATCCTGGCGCGATTCTGCGGGGTTTTTTGCGCAAGGTTCCGTGCTACGGCCCTGTGCGCCGGCGGCCGGATCGCTGTTGCAGTGGCACGTTGTATCGAGCAAGTATCTCGTATAAGGTCGAGCGCGGGACGTCGTAGCGGTGGACGATCTCTGCCCAGGACACGCCAGCCCGGTAGTCGGCGATGATCTGCTGGTCGAGGTCGGCAAACTGCCTGGCGGTCTGTTCGGCGCGTGGCAATACAGCCTGACGATGCAGGCGCCGAACCGACGACACCTGACTCGGTACGAGTCCGGCTGCTTCCGCCACCTCGCGGTCACTCAACCCGGCGTTGAGCTTGGCGAGAACGTCCTGTTCCGATGCTGCCGAGATACCAGTGCGTGGCCCCCAGCGCCGTGTGCCGGCAGCAGGATCGACGCAAGCGAGCATGGCCTGGTGCTCCTCCGTTGTCACCGTTAGGCGATCAGCCAGGGCTTGAGCATGCGCCAGGCGGATAATCGAGCGGGCATGCTCCAGTTCGCTGATAAGCGAACGGGGCAGCTTCGTTGCCGTCGCGAGCGCCTGCTGCGTGAGGTTGGCGCGATGCCGGGCCGTGCGCAGGAGATCGGCAAACGCGCATGCGGTAGTTGTCTGGGTCTCGCTCATCGATTCGCGTTCTCAGGGTCTCACGTGCACGCCACGGCACGCGCGCAGTGCAGCGTAGCACTTTCGCAGGGTCTTCCCCTCCCCGGAGTGTTTTGGGCTGCTACGCCCATCCTGGCGCGATTCTGGCCTATTCCTGGGACTGATCACTGCCCTGGTGACGGCATCCCCTATCCCGGAGCAATCGCTCGACATGGGCAAGCGCCTGCCAGAATGCGACTGCGGGCAGGTCCAGTTCGCCGGAGTCAATTACGCCTGACCTGTTGAATAGCATCCAGCGAATGACGTTCCGCGCATGGCTCCCTACCGTGTGCAGCTCGACGTGCACCAGGCCGAGCGTTGCATCGGGCATGCTCACTGGCGCGTAGAACGTGTAGTCTGAGGAACTATGCCGGAGCCACAAGCTGGCCAGACGATCATCGTCGACGACGCGGCGAGACTTTCGATCCATCGGCCAATGGTAGCCGCTCCCATACCTCGGCTTCAGCGAGCTGGAGATGCCGCGAGTTGGCGGCGTTGATGCGCCACAGCACCACATAGTTACGGACTGCTTTCGTTTGCCCACGCAAGGCGGCTCGGATGACCTGCAAGCAGAGGTGGAGCCGGCGGCGCTGAGCCTGTGTGCGAGATGTCCATATCTCGGCGAGCAGGTCCTCCCCGTAGGCCGCGTCAATCACCTCCGTGTCCCCTTTGGTGCAAGTCAACCGTGAGCGTACCGACGCTGCCAGACACGAAAATGAACGCGGGGCGTCCGCTCACCTTCCTCGCGATCCTTGGTCGCCGAAGCGCCGGCCGCGTCATTGCAAGTTGTACTGAAGACGGCCTTAGAGGGTTCGCACCGCCCCCAGGTCTGCCTTCCCCGACTTGCCAGGGAACGCCGTGGACCCCGCTGCGGCGCACCGTTCCTTACTTGCCCATGGAACCAGGTGTGGAACCAGGTGTGGAAGCCATGGGTTTCCACACGTACATTCCACAGGCCGTTCCACGGGGAAGGCCCTTACTACCAGGAGCGAGACACGGACGACAGTGGCGCCGGCCTGGGGGCGGTGCATGGGCCGACTGTTCCTCGTCATTCCTTTCACGCCTCACCCCCGAGCATGAGGGACGGAGGCGCGCCGGCGAGCCATCAGACGCTAGCCTGTGGCGCCGACCTGCCAGTCACATTCCGAGTTGACTTCGAGATAGAAATTGCCGCCCTGGTGGAAGTGCTCAACGCCGGACGCCCCAATCCCCAACTGATTGACCCCGGCCATTGCGGCCGGGCTGCCATCCTGGTTGTAGACGCTCACAATGAAGTTGCCCCGCTGGCCGAAGCCGCTGCAGTCGTACTTCCACGCCATATCCCAGGGACCGCTGGCAACAAACGATTCCGTCGTGTGGATTCCCGACCCCGACACGGTGAGGAGCTGCTGGGGGACCGCGGCAACCGGCGCCGCTTGACTCGCTGGCGGGGCTACGCCGTCAATCTGCTGCACGGTGCGGGTTGGGCCGCTTCCGTTGGGCGTTGCCCAGTTCATCAATGGGAGGACGACAAAGAAGACGACGATCAGCACAATGGCGAAGATCCCCCATCGTCTCCGGAGATTGCGTGGGCGCGGCGCCGGCTGCACGATCGGCAACCGCACGCCTTCGGGCGGTATGGCGGCAGCGAAGGGCTGCCCACAGGCCGAACAGTAGGCGGTTCCCTCCAGCGCGCTCGCCCGACACGTGCGACAAAAGATCACGCCTGGCGTCAAGACCGGCATCGGTGTCCCCCTTCGGGCGTCGTGGCAGGCAGCTTTGCCCCCGCTTCCCAGCGTGCCTGCTGCCAACGCCGGACGCTATCCCCCGGTCGGACGCGAATAGGTTCCCCCGGCGCTGCTTAGTTTCGGCCAGGCTGCCACGTCGCTAGCAGCTCGCGGCGGACCCGGGTCATACTGCCAATGGCGTCCAGCATCACATCCGCCGGCGGCGCGTCGCCGTCCAAGGTCCACTCCCAGGTCGACTCACCCAGCGCTTTCGTCGTCACCTCGACGGCTAGGCCGCAGCCGCAGGAGGCCGTCCAGCGCGCCGGCGCGTCGGTGAAGTACCAGCTATGTTCGTGCAAGTGCTACCTCCCAACGACAAAGCGCCGGCCAGGACCGTAGTCCCGACCGGCGCCGTATCGACTGCCGTCTACACCGCCGCGCTGGCTGGCGTGAATGCCTGATCGTGCAGCGCACGGAGC
>DHIZ01000345.1:26460-29364 GCA_002404055.1 Chloroflexi bacterium UBA4733 | reverse complement strand
CAGGTTTTAGGATAGGCTCTAAGGCGGCGCCAATTGGGCTGGCCAGTTCATGGGCGACTGCCCGGCCGGTGCGGATCGCGGCTTCGGCTCGTGCCCTGGCAGCGAGCGCTGCGTCGCGCTCCTGGCGCAGCCGCTGCATGGGTCGGAGATCGATCAAGGCCCCCGCCCCGCCCACCAGGGCGCCGTCCACGACCTGCGACCTACCGCTGATGAGGACGGGCACCTTCTCGCCGGAACGGTTTAGGAGGACGGTCTCATAGGGTCCGTCTGCTATCTTGCCGGCCAGCCGTTTCAGGAATCGTGCGGAACTGGCGGAGCGTTCGGTAGGAGCAATCAGGTCCGGTGTCTGCATACCCAGCAGTTCCTCGGCAGACCAGCCGAATACCGCCGTAACGTTGCCGGCGACGTACGTCAGCCGCCCAGTGGCATCGTAGGCAAAGACGACAGCTGCGGAGGCGAGCAACGCTGCGTCGAGTCCCTGGCGGGCTCGTCGTTCGGCCTCGCCAAGCAGGGCGTGCGCGATGACAGCTCCGGCCTGGTTGGCGACGAGGCGCAAGATGGCCAGGTCCTGGGGATCGATATGGCTGGCGACATTCCAGAACACGGAGAAGGCTCCGATGGTCTGGCCGGCGTGGCGGATCGGCGTGAGCACACCGTGATCCTGCTGCAGAGCAAAGCGCTCCATCGTCTGGCGGTGGCGTGCGGGATGGTCCGCCGGGACCAAAAGTTGCTCACCGGTGCGTGCGACAAGGGCGAAGATGTCCTCATCGGGATGAGCGGCGGTGAAGAGAGGCCGGACCGTCGCCTCAATGAGTCCCGGCGGAAGGTTGGCGCCGACGCGGCCACGAATTTCACGGCGCGCCGGGTCCACTAATGCCACCATGCCGAGCTGCGCGTGTACTGCCGCAACCGTCTCTTCGATGAGCCGGCGTAACAGCGTGTCGAGATCACCCTCCTCATTGACCGTAGCGGACACCAGCATAGCCGTGCGGAGTTGCTGGAGCTGGCGGTGCGCCGTATCGGCCAGGCGGGTCCGTTCCACCGCACCGGCCGCGTGGTCGGCCAGGAGTTGTAACGGCACAAGGAGCGCAGCATCGAAGGCGTTGGGGCGTCTGGCATCGGCGTGCAGCGTACCGATGACCCGGCCGCCGGCCCGTAAGGGCACAATCAGGCTGCTGCGCAGTGCATCGACCTGCACGGAGAGAGCAGCGACAGCGTCTCCTGCTTCCATCAGTGGAAGGAGGTCCGGCGTGTAGACCGCCTCACCCTCCAGGACAACTCGGCGCGTATTGGCGCCTAAGGGCAGGTTCATCTCGCGCCAGACGAACGTGTCTCCGCTGTCCCAGAAAAACAGCCGGTGCGGTGCATCCAGTATGTCCGAATCTGTGAAGAGGCGCACTCCGCCGCTATCCGCGCCGGTGAGGCGCGCCATGCCGCCGAGCAAGGTACGCAGCGCTTGCTCCAAATCTTCCGTTGCGCCGATGGCGGCGGAGGTTTCGGCGAGCAGCAGCAGTTGCTCAGTTGTTACCATGGGCGGCGCGCCCGTCTGCGTTTCGCGTCCCGACATACTACTGTGGCGTCCCTTCGGCCGGTACACCCAGTCCGTCCGTCATCAGCATGGCCGGTATGTCGCGCGTCGCCGGGTCGGCGCGGAGCGCGTGCAATACGGCGAGGCCGCTCACGTTCGGCATGCGCAGGCCGATGAGCACCAGTCCGGGCGGCGTGCGTTTCGCCAGGCCGACCGCCTCGTCTGCACTGCTCGCCTCGGCGACGCGGTAGCCGAGACGCCGCAAGTGCCCTGCCAGCAGCGCACGAATGGCCGCATCCTCGTCCACCACCAGGACGGTCACGGCGCCGGAGTCCCGCAGAATGGCGGTCACGCGCCGGACCAGCATATCCATGTGCAGTGGCTTGGTCAGGTAGTCCACCGCCCCCAGCGCCCGTCCCTGGCCGGTATCATCCGCGCCGGAAACCAGGATCACCGGGATAGCCGCCGTGACCGGGTTCCGCTTGAGCGAATCGAGCACCGTAAGTCCATCGGTGTCGGGAAGCACCAGGTCGAGCGCGATCAGGTCCGGACATTCAGTGTGCGCCATGCGCAGCGCATCCGCTCCGGTGTGGGCGACGCTCACCGTGTAGCCGTCGCGCTGGAGCAGACGCTTCAGCAACTCGGCATGGCTCGGTTCGTCGTCCACCACCAGCACACGCCCCTGTCCTCGCGGCAGGTCTGGAGGGAGCGGCTCCGGCGGCAGCAGGTGGGGCATGGGCAGGGTGAAGCTGAAGATCGAGCCCCTTCCTGGTGTGCTGCTCACCAGCATCTCGCCGCCATGCATCTCCACTAACGACCGCGTGATGACCAGACCGAGCCCCGTGCCCCCGGCCTCCTGCGCAGTTCGGTTGCTGGAACGGAAAAACCGGGTGAACAGCTTCGTTTGTTCCTCAGGCGTCATACCGATGCCGGTGTCCTGCACGTCGATCCTCACGGTTCCCCCTTGCGGATGCACCGCCAGCGTAATAGCACCGCCAGGAGCGGTGTACTTGTAGGCATTGGAGAGCAAATTGGTGACGACCTGGGCAATGCGATTCTGATCACAGGAAATCGCAGGCAGCGAGGAGGGCAAGTTGAGTGTGATCCGCTGCCCCTTCGCCTCCATCTGCGGTCGAAGCATCGTCACCACTCCCTGAATGAGTGTGGCGATGTCCACCGGCGAGCGTTTCAACTCGACCGTCCCCGATTCAATCCGCGATAAATCGAGCAGGTCGTTGATGAGGCTAACCAGGCGATTGGCGTTGTGCTGCACGATTCCCAGGAACTCGCGTTGCTCCTCGCTGACGTCGCCCACTTCGCCCGCCGCCAGGAGGTCCACATACCCCTTGATTGAGGTCAGCGGTGTCCGCAGCTCA
>DHIZ01000345.1:25919-26318 GCA_002404055.1 Chloroflexi bacterium UBA4733 | reverse complement strand
GGTCAGCGGTGTCCGCAGCTCATGAGACACCAGCGACACGAACTCGGACTTCATGCGATCGATTTCGCGTTCCAGGGTGGCGTCGCGGAACACGTAGAGGCGCCCAAGGTGCACCCCGCCGGCGTGGACCGGGGCGGACGAGAGCGCAAACTCGCGCTGTTCCGGCCACTGCTGGCGGACAATGGCGGTGTAGCGCTGATCGGTGTTGGCGTAAGTAGCCAGAATGTGGTCGAGCAGCAGCGCCGGTTCCGCGAACCGCCGTTCCAGGTCGACCTGCAGGGCGTCGATCCGCTGTCCGATGACGCTGTCCATGCTGAACTGGAAGAACCGGGTGAATTGCTGGTTGACCGTGCGCACCCGTTGGTCGGGAGCAATCAGCAGCATGGCATCGCCGGCGGC
>DHIZ01000345.1:25236-25829 GCA_002404055.1 Chloroflexi bacterium UBA4733 | reverse complement strand
CAGCAGCATGGCATCGCCGGCGGCGTCAAGGACAGCGCGGGACTCGCCACGCGCTTGCTCCGCCGCCAGATACTGATGTTCCCGCGCCGCTTCGGCTCCCTGCCGGTCACTATCCGCATGGTCCAGGGACCGAGCAGCGCGTATGATCAACGCGACGAAGAGGACAACGCTGGCCAGGTCCACGAGCGCGATGGCGACAGCCGTGTCATACATTCCTGCCCGCCGGCCTTGCAGCGCCAACCAGCCCAGCACGGCCGGCGCGATGATTGCGGCCGGCATGAGGCGGCGAAGCGCGGTGCTTGCGGTGCTCGCGTTTGTCCCGATGGCCAACGGCGGCAGCCCCCTTCGTTGCGACGTGCCAGTGAGGACGCCGGGTGCAAGAGATCTCTCAGAACATCTTGGACCAAAGTACTATAACTGCCGGCGCTCGATCCACGCCAAAGCGGCTATTCCCTGCCGATAGGACACCGAGGTTGTCACGCCCGAATCTACAGCCTCGGTGGGCGATTTTATCTGCCGTTAACGTTACAGTGGATAAGTGGAGCGTTGAGCAAGTGGGCTGCATACAGGAGCGAGTGCGCCGCAAAGTTTTG
>DHIZ01000345.1:0-25101 GCA_002404055.1 Chloroflexi bacterium UBA4733 | reverse complement strand
TCACGTCGTTCGCTCGCTGTGCAAAACTTTGCGGCGCACTCTGCGGGAGTGTCGATCGTTCCGTCCCGCCGTTTAGGTGCTAGGATGGATGCCAGCACAGAAAGGTGGAGTTCGCCATGACGCTGGAGCGTGAGGTAAAGCTCAATATCCATGCAGACTTCGCCTTACCTGGTCTTCTGGAGCTGGGCGCCGACCTCGCTGCCACCCCCCTCGAACGGCTCACGCTGGAGACAACCTACTACGACACGCCCGACCTCCGGCTGACGCGCTGGGGCTACAGCTTGCGCTACCGGAAGGACGAAGCCTGGACACTCAAGCGCCCGGCGTCGACCGACGGCACGCTATTGGCCCGCGACGAGATCACCTTCACCGGAGCGGCCAAAGCGCCGCCAGCGGAGGCGTTGCGCCTCGTCCGAGCCTATGTGCGGCGCGAAGCGCTGGCGCCGGTCGCCCAACTCGCCACCGTGCGCCAACGCGTCCGCCTCCAGACGGCGACAGGCAGCCTGGCATTAGAGGTGGTCGACGACGACGTCACCGTGGTGGAGAGCGGCATGCGTTTTCGCCAGGTGGAGGTGGAGCTGGGCCCTGCTGCGGATGAACAACTCCTGACGCGCGTGCTCAAGCGCCTGCGCACGGCCGACGCAACGTCGGCGGACCCAACACCCAAGCTCCAGTTGGCGCTGGGGCCGCGGGCCGCCGCCGCGCCGGAGGTAGCGCCGGGCGCGTTGGGCGGGAAACCCCTCGCCGGCGATGTCGTACGCCACGCGCTGGCCACGTCGGTGGCGACCCTCTTCAATCACGAGGCCGGCACACGCCTAGGCGACGAGCCGGAAGATCTTCACCAGGCTCGGGTCGCGGTGCGACGCCTGCGCTCCGACCTGCGGACGTTCTCGTCCCTACTTGAGCCCGAGTGGTGGGATAGCTTGCGCGGTGAACTGCGCTGGCTGGGAGCGGAACTCGGCAACGTGCGTGACGCCGATGTCCTCATCAGTCGGCTGCAAACGCAGGCCGGAAACCTGCCGGGCGAGGATATGACCACAGCAAGCGGACTGATCGATCTGGTGGGAGCAGAGGGGGCGCTGGCCCGGCAGCATCTGCAAGAGGTACTGGACTCCGAGCGCTACCTGGACCTCCTGGAGCGCTTGATCCAGGCAGCCAATACACCGGCGCTGCTGCCGGAGGCTGGGAAACGAGCCGACGGCATGCTTCCCAGCCTGGTGGCGAAGCCCTGGCGACGTCTGCGACGCGCAGTCCTGGCGCTGCCGGTTGATCCGGTGGACGAGGAACTGCACCGTGTGCGCATTCTGGCCAAGCGCTGCCGGTACGCAGCGGAAGCGGTATCGCCGGTCATTGGCAAGCGCGCCGCCCGCTTCGCACGAGCGGCGGCGGCAGTGCAGGGTGTGCTCGGTGAGCACCACGACAGTGTGCGTACACAGGCCTGGCTGCGCAAACCCGAGAAACCAGCCGAACTGCTTCTGGTAGCCGGAGAGCTACTGGCGATGGAACGCGCAGCCGCCACGGGACTGGCGACAGATTGGTGGAAGGACTGGCGGACGCTCGACCGCAAGATCTCGCGCTCGTGGCTCGCCTGAACGAACCGCCGGCGCTCCTCTACCTGATTCGCCACGCCAAGGCCGGCAACCCCGCACGCTGGCAGGGCGAGGACGAAGATCGGCCGTTGACCAGGAGCGGGCGGCTCCAGGCGGAGGCGCTCAGCAAGGGGATGGAGGGGGAACCGATTCAGCACGTCCTCTCCAGTCCCTACCGGCGTTGCCTGGAAACTGTTACGCCTCTTGCCCAACGGCTCGGCGTCCTCGTCGAGCATTCACCGGCCCTGGTGGTGGGAGCCGGCGCCACCGGCATCCTGACCCTGCTTTCCGCCGTTGCCGCTGGCACGGCGCTCTGCAGCCATGGAGACGTCATCCCGGAGCTGCTTTATGGTCTTGTCGACCAGGGGCTCTTGCGCGCCTCAGCCGTCCGCTGTGAAAAGGGCTCGACATGGGTACTAGAGCGGGTGGCGGGGCGGCTGGTCAGCGCTCGCTATATCCGTGCGCCACAGGTGGGGTGAGTAGTTCCGCTTGATGGAACGATCAATCGTCCGCGAGGAGCACGTTGCTACCGTCGTCGAGATTTTCCTGCATGGCCTCGCGCCGGACGTCGTTGGCAATTCTGCTGGGCCTGGCGCGGTACGGCCACCATAAGTGCGGCGTGATCGGGCGCACTACGCCCCATCGCAGATAAGGAGTTACCACGATGCAGGGGCATGTCGAGAAGCAGGGGCAGGCGATCACCGTAGCGGGCTTGACCAAGACCTACGGCGCCATCGCGGCGCTGCGCGGCGCCGACCTGACGGTCCCGCCCGGCGCCGTCTTCGGGCTGCTCGGACCCAACGGCGCCGGCAAGTCGACCATGATCAAGGCGCTCGTCGGTGCGCTGCGCCCGTCGTCCGGGACCGTGCGCGTGCTCGATCTCGATCCGCTGCGTGACCGCTCCGCCTTACGCAAGGTCATCGGCTACATGCCGCAGTCGCCCGCGCTCTACGACGACCTCTCGGCGCGCGATAACATCGCCTTCTTCGGCCGCGCGCACGACGCCGGGCTCGCGCCGGAGCGCATCGACGCGGTATTGGAGCTTACCGATCTCGCCGCACGTGCAGGCGACCCTGTACGCACATTCTCGGGCGGCATGCAGCGGCGCGTCTCCCTGGCCTGCGCGCTGGTCCACGAGCCGCGCATCCTCTTCCTCGATGAGCCAGCCGCCGCCGTCGATCCCATCCTGCGCGCACGCTTCTGGCGCACCTTCCGCGACCTCGCCGCGACCGGTGTGACGCTGTGCATCAGCACCCATCTGATGGACGAAGCACTCTTGTGCGACCGCGTGGCGGTGATGCGCGCAGGAACCGTCATCGCCTGTGACACACCGTCCGCGCTGCTGGAGCGCGGCCGAACGCGCGTCACGGTGAGCCGCGGCGCCGTCACCGACGAGCATGTCGTCGGCAGCCGCCCCGAAGACGTCGCTGCCACCCTCCACCAGTATGGCCTCGCCAGCGACGTGACGGCGGTGCGGATCGAAGCCGATACGCTGGAAATGATCATCTTTGGGCTGATTACGGCCACAGGAACGGAGGACGCAGCATGATCGGCACCCTCATCATCGCACGGCGGGTAGCCACGCAACTGGCGCACGACCGGCGGTTGCTGGCGCTCTCGGTGCTGGCGCCGCTGCTGATCATCTACATGCTCAAGCTGTTCTTCGACACCATGCCGCCGACCTTCAACGTGGCGCGCTACGCCGTCCCTATTGCGGCGTTTCTTGTGCATTTCCTCGCCTTCCTGCTGTGTGCGATCGTTCTTGTGCAGGAGCGCACCGCCGGCACGTTGGAGCGCATGTTTATCAATGGCTACCGGCGCACCGAGGTCATCGGCGGCTACCTGGTGGGCTACCTGGCGCTCGCCACGCTGCAGGCCGTGGCCGCCGTGCTGGAGGTGCTCCTCCTCTTCCGCCTGTCCTATGCCATCGGGACGCTGGCATGGCTGTTTGTTGTGGTGTGGTTGCTGGCCATCGCCTCGGTGATGCTCGGCATCTTCATCTCGACCTTCGCGCGCAACGCAGCGCAGGTGTTCCCGTTCATCCCGCTGGTGATCGTGCCGTCCGTGTTCCTCTCCGGGCTGCTCGTCAATGTCGCCTTGTTGCCAGGCTGGGCCCAGGGCGTGGGCCATCTCTTCCCCCTGTTCTACGCCAACAGCATCATCCAGCAGATCATCGTGCCGGGCGGCTCCCTGAAGGCCGTGTGGGGCAACCTGGTCGTGCTGCTGGGCTACAGTGCCGTCTTGCTCTTGCTGGCCTCACGCACGCTGCGCGAGACTGAATAGCACTGCGCACGAGCCGAGGCAACGGCTGACGGGGAAGCCGGCAGACATCACCTGGAGCATCGTGCGGCTGCCAAACCAGCGCACACAGACGCACGTCAATCGCCTGATCGACGCGGCGAGCCTGCTGCTAGAACTGGCGCATTTCGCAGGCTAACGCGGCAGCGCACGGGCTGGCGGCTGGCCGTCGCTACTGCACGAGACGATAGCAACGGTTCCGCGCAATACTGGACAGTAGCGCTTGACCAAGCCAAGGGCCGGCTTAGCCAACGCGGCCCGTCACGTACAACTCCGTGCGCGGGTCCTTTGGTCGCGTGAACACTTGCTGCGTTGGCCCGATTTCCGCCAACTCACCGGCCCGATCGTCGCCGAGCATGAACACGGCTGTGACATCGCTGACCCGCGCCGCCTGTTGCATGTTGTGGGTCACGATGATGATCGTGTACTGTTCCTTGAGTTCGCACATCAACTCTTCAATGCGCTGAGTGGCGATGGGGTCGAGCGATGAGCAGGGTTCATCCATCAGGACGACGCTTGGCTGCATTGCCAGGCAGCGGGCAATGCAGAGGCGCTGCTGCTGGCCGCCGGACAAGCCGAGAGCGCTCTGGTTGAGCTTGTCCTTCACTTCGGTCCAAAGCGCAGCGGCGCGAAGGCTGTGTTCCACGATCTCGGGAAGGTCGCGGGCGGCGGCGCCGTGCATCCGCGGCCCGTAGGCGACGTTATCAAAAATGGACTTCGGGAACGGATTGGGACGCTGGAACACCATGCCGATACGGCTGCGCACTCGCACGACATCGGAAGTCTGGACGATGTCCTCATCGTCCAACAGTATCTGCCCTTCGACGCGCGCGTTGGGGATCAGGTCGTTCATCCGGTTGAAGCAGCGCAAGACCGTGCTCTTGCCGCAGCCCGAGGGCCCGATAATCGCGGAGATGCTGCAATCAGGCACCTGCATGGTGACGTTGCGGACTGCGTGAAACGCGCCGTAGAAGACGTTGAGATTGCGGACGCTGATACGGGTCTCCCGCTCTTGTCGCGTGCCACTGCCAACGGTCAACCTGATTCGGCGTTCGTCATTGGGCGCCAACGTCACCATGCCTTCTCCTCTTGCGGCCTGCGCCAGCACCGCCGCAACGCAATTATCGCTGTCTGCCGAGGCCCACGCTGGCATTGCGCGTCGCCAGCCGGGTCAGTAGGCTCGCCAGGAACACGACGACGATGAGCAAGAACGATCCGGCCCAGGCCTTCGCGTGCCAATCGGCGTAGGGGCTAATCGCGTACTGAAAAATGAGCAGCGGCAACGCTGCGATCGGCTTGCCGACCGAGAACTGCCAGTACTGGTTGCCGAAGGCGGTGAACAGCAACGGCGCGGTTTCGCCGGCGACACGGGCGATGGAGAGCATCACACCGGTGGCGATTCCCCCCGCCGCCGCTGGGAGCACAACGCGGAGGATCGTCTGGCGCTCGCCGACGCCCAGGGCCAACGAACCTTCCCGGAGTTCCTGGGGCACAAGCGCGAGAATTCCGGCAGTCGTGCGCGTGACGATGGGAATCATCAGGATGCCCAGCGCCAGCCCCCCCGATATGGCGGAGAACTGATGAAAAGGAATCACGAGGACGGCATAGGCGAAGATGCCGACGATAATTGACGGTACACCGGTGAGAATATCCGTGACGAAACCAATCACGTCGGCTAACGGGTTATCCCCGAACTCAGCAAGGTAAATGCCACTCAAGATGCCGATGGGGATACCCAGGCAGGACGCCAGGAGAATGAGCTCGACCGTGCCGACCAGGGCGTTGGCGACTCCGCCACCCACAGCGCCTACCGGCGCCGGCAACTGGGTGAAGAAGTCAAAATTGATGGCCGAGGCGCCCTTATAGACGACGTAGCCGACGATGAGCAGGAGCAGGCAGAGAACGAAGACCGTCGCTATGACCAGCACGACGCGCATCACGGTGTTCTTCAGGCGGCGACCAGGCGACAGCACAAAATCGCGCTTGCCTGGGAGCACGTCAAGGGGAAAAGCGCTCACTCGTTATGCTCCCGTCGCCCGTGTCACGCGCCACACTAACAGCCGCGCGCCGACGTTCAAGAGCACCGTGACACCAAAGAGCACAAGACCAATTTCGGTCAAGGCCGAAACGTAGAGGGGGTAGGCCGCTTCCGTAAACTCGTTGGCGAGGACACTCGACATGGTGTCGCCGAGCCCGAACAACGACGTCTGGATGGTGTGACTGTTGCCGATGACCATCGTCACGGCCATCGTCTCACCGACGGCGCGGCCCAGGGCGAGCACGACAGCGCCGATAATTCCTGAGGCGCCAAACGGCAAAATGGCCGACGTAATCACTTCCCATTGTGTCGCTCCGAGCGCATAGGCGGCCTCGCGCTGGGCCTGCGGCACTGCGGCGATGACGTCGCGCGATATGGCGATGATCGTCGGCACAATCATGATAGCGATGATGCAGCCGCCGGCCAGCAACCCCACGCCGTAGGCCGGCCCCGAAAAGAGGGGGAGGAAGGAGAAGTGGCCGAGGGCCGGTTCCACGACGCTGCGCAGGACCGGCGCCAGGACGAAGATGCCCCAGAGACCGTACACGACACTGGGAATAGCCGCCAGCAGTTCCGCCCCGAATGCCAGCGGTACCCGAAGCCGCCGCGGCGCCATCTCCGTCAGGAATAAGGCGACCGCGACACCAAACGGGGCAGCCAGCACGACTGCGACTGCCGATGTGACAATCGTTCCGAAGACGAACGTCAAGGCGCCGAAATGCTTCGCCACCGGGTCCCATGTTTGGCCGCCGAGAAAGCTCCAGCCGAACGCCGCAATCGACAGCCGGGATTGGATGAGGAGGGTGCCGAGAATGCCCACCACTGCGGCCAGCACGAGCAAGCCGCAGAGCAGCGTCAGGGCCCGAAAGGCAACGTCGCCGCGCAGGCCGGTTGTCGACTTGACGGCTCGTCGTAAGAAGCCGGGCCAGGCCTGTGTCTGCGGCGCTGATCGTACCGCCGGAATGCTGCTCAATACCCGCCTCCAGACCGTCCATCCGGCACAATATGCAGTGTCCTTGCCACTACGTGAGGACCGGCTTCCCGTTTAGCGTCATTTTCCGGATTTGCGCCCGGCAGAGTTGCACCACCGGCGCCGGCAATGGCGCGTAGTAGAGCTTCTCGCCCAACTGTTGCCCATCGGTGACCATCCAATCGAGGAGGTGGGCCAGCACGTTCGCCTTGTTCTGGTCGGTCTGCTGCGCGTAGAAGAGCACCCAACTGAAGCCGGCGATCGGGTACACATCCGGGCCTGCCGGGTTCGGGAACGTTGCCTTCAGATCGGCCGGCATGTTATTGGCCGCGCCAGCCGCCGCTGCGCTCGCCCCGGCGCTGCTGGGCGCAACATAGTTGCCGTCCTTGTTCTGCATCGTCACGTAAGTAATGTTGTTCTCTTTGGCGTAGGCCAGTTCGAAGTAGCCGATCCCACCAGGAACCTGCTTGACCTGACCGGCCACCCCTTCGCCGCCTTTGCCGCCGATGCCGACCGGCCAGTTGACCGACAAACTGGTGCCGACCTTACTCTTCCAGGCATCACTCACCGACGAGAGATAATTCGTGTAGATGAAGGTGGTTCCGCTGCCATCCGAACGGTGGACAACAGCGATGGGCGTACTGGGAAGTTTCAGATCGGGGTTGATCGCGGTGATCTTCGGGTCGTTCCAGGTCTTGATATCACCCAGGTAGATACTCGCCAACACGTCGCCGGTCAGCTTCAGCCCGGACGGGATGCCAGGCAGGTTGTAGCCCACAGAGACCGCGCCGATGGTGATCGGCAGGTGCAGGCCGGGCGTCGGGAGCGCCTTTTCCTGGTCAGCGTTGAGGGGAGCGTCGCTGGCGCCGAAGTCCACAGTTCGTTGCGTGAGCTGCTGGATGCCGCCGCCACTGCCGATGCTTTGATAGTTGACGGTGACGCCCGCAACCATCTTGTGGTATTCGGCGAACATTGCCGAGAAGAGCGGGAAGTCGAAGGTTGATCCAGCGCCGGTCAACGCGCTGCTGAGCGCCTTATCAACGACGGGCGGCCCATAGCTGCCATACGCCGCCGCGCTCCCGGCGCTGGCACTGGCGCTCGTCGCGGCGCTAGCAATGCTGGCACTGCTGCTCGCCGTGGCGCTGGCTATTTGGCTCGTTGAGGATGCTGCTGAAGAGGTGAGCGCCGAACTGGCTGCAGCCGCCGAGGTGCTCCCGCTGCTCGCCGTGCCTGAGGCAGTGTTACCACAACTCGCCAACGCGAGGGCAACCATCTGGGTCGCGCCAACCGCGAGTAAAGTTCGCCTTGTTAAGATCATGCGGCTCGTATTTCCTCCGTAGCAGCAACACCACATGGCGCTGCTTTCATCACACCAGGCTAGCTACGGCTCCTTAACCTGGTCCTAAATCGGGGATAGGGCAGCGCATCGTCATTTGGCGCAACCGGAGCACATCGCGCCGTCACGTCCTTGTTGAACTCGCGCTAGGAGCGCTGGGGACAACACATACATGGCAATGAAGCGCTCGCCGCCTACCATCGCCACGCTGCATTCCTCTCAGGAAGTGATCACCATCTCATCACGATAGATTGACCATGCCTTCACCATGGTCACGCCCCTGACTTAACGGCAGCTTAAAATGGTGCGCGCCCCTATTGCTTGACGGGCAGCAATAGTGCCGGAGGCGCTCCTCATGCTTGCAGGGGGGCGTGGGCTGGTCTCACCGGGAATACGCCAGTATCGCGCAGCACCGCCTGGCTCATGGAGTGAGGCTGCGCTGTTTCTATAGCGAAGACATGGCTCAAGCCTACGATCACCGCTGCCGTGACTTCCGCACACGTCGCCCATAGCAACGCCGCGCAGTTGCCGCCCCTTACAGCCCGATACAGCCAATCCGCTCTGAGAGAGCAGCATGAGGAGCGGTCGATCCCCGCACGACGAGTTGCGTAGCGAGCCTTATGTGTTCGCCCGGCTCGCTAGCCCCGGTAATCAGGTCTGCCAGCATCTCCATCGCCTGTTTACCGATCACCTCGATCGGCTGATGGACGGTCGTCAGCCCTACGCCGACGTGCGGCAGCGCCGGCAGGTCTCCAAAGCCCAGGACTGACATATCCCGTGGCACATCGTAACCCCGTGCGGCGAGTTCGCTGATCGCAGCGTAGGCAGTATCATCATTGAAACAGAGCAGCGCAGTCGGGGGCGGTTCGACCGCCAGCAAGCGGCACACTGCCTCTCTGATCGGCACTTCCGTCGTGATAAGTTGTGGGTCCGGTACCATACCGGCCGTATGCAAGGCCTGCTCGTACCCCACGATCCGGTCACGACCCGAACTATACGCTGCCAGGTAGGCGATCAGTCCGATCCGCTGGTGTCCGAGCTCCAGCAGGTGCCGGGTGGCGGTGCAGGCGCCGGTGACGTTGTCCGGTTCGATGCTCGACAGGCCGGGCTGTGGAGTCATCGGGTTAATGACCACAATGGAGAAGCCCGCCTGCTGCAGGGCCCAAAGTTCGGCTTCCTCGCCCATCGCCGGACTGACGACCAATGCGCCATTCGCCATCCCACGGCGATACAACGAAGTGCAGGCTTCGCGCACCTCGCCCGCCGCACAGGGGAAACTGACCAGCAACTCGAAGTGACGCTCCCGCGCTGTTCCTCCGATCGCCTGGAATAGTTGGGCAAAGTACTTGCCGTTGAAGGAGTTGAACTCGTTTGCGATCAGCCCGATCAGCGAGGAACGCCCACTGATCAGACTGCGCGCAAAGACGTTCTGCCGGTAGCCCAGCTCGTCGGCGATTGCCTGAATGCGCTGCCGGGTTGCCGCCGAAACATCGGGGTGATCATTGAGCGCGCGGGAGACGGTAGAGATTGCCGCCCCTGCCGCCTGCGCGACATCACGGATGCTGGTGCGCGGCGTCACACTCATCTCTTGCTCCTCAGACGCTCCCATAGATCAACGACCACTCCTGTGTTGACAAGCCTACCATTCTATCGTACACTGCCGGAAAGGTTTCCGGAAAGGTTTCCGGAGGCCGGGAGGAGTCGCTGCATTCTGCAATGATGAGGAGGAGTTATGGCTTACAACATGGTTGACACCCTTCGGACCCTGGTCCTGAGCCGGCGACACGTGCTCCTGTTGGTGTCTTCCACGGCCGCCGTTGGGCTCTTGGCGGCGTGTGGCGCCAGTAGTGCTGGCAGTTCGTCTGCGACATCCCTTGGCTCGTCAGCCACCACGACCGCCGCGTCTGGGTCCTCCACGACGGGCAGCGCCAGCGCCCCCACCGCCGCATCGACGACGGCGTCAGCCACGGCACAGAGCGCGGCCAGCAGCAGTGCGACCGCCGCTCCAGTCGCCAACGCCCCGGCGAGCGCCAAAGGAGCGGTGACGATCCAATGGGCAACGCGGACGTTCCAGCCCTGGAAGAACGTCTGGCCGGAGGCGGTCAAGCTGTACCAGCAGCAGACCGGCGTCTCCGTGGAGTTATTCGCCCCCAAAGACTCCGATCTCAGCGCCTATCTGAAGGCCTGGGCCGGCGGCAGCGGGCCGGATGTGGCGGCGATGTGGGGCACCAATCTGGTGAACGCCGGTCGCAGCGGCCAGTTGCTGATCCAGGACTCGTACATCGCGCGGGACAAGTTTCCTGTGGACGACTACATCTCCTACCAGCTCCAGGCGATGCAGTGGCAAGGCCACCAGTTCTCCCTGCCAATGTACATCAATGTCTATCCGCTCTACTACAACAAGCGGCTCTTTCAACAGAAGGGTGTCGCGTTTCCCGACGCTACCTGGACCTGGCAAACCTACCAGGACACGCTGCTTAAGTTCACCGACAAGGCGGCCGGCACCTATGGCGCGACGGCCCTCGACTCGGGGCCGGGATACGCCAAGGCCTACGCGGCGGGCGGGAGCCTGCAGGATGCCAGCGACCCGACGAAGGTCGGTTGGGCCAGTCCGGCGTCGTTGGAAGCCTTCCAATGGATCTATGACCGGGTCTGGAAAGACGGCTCGTTCATCATCCCGGGGACGGACGCCTGGAAGGCGCTCGGCGTCAAGGACGCCGAACAGGCCATTACGGCCGGGAAGGTCGCCATGTATGAGTACGGGTCGGCGTTCCCCAAGCAGTTCGCTGACGACTACCCACAGCAGGTACCGGACTGGGACATCGCCCTGTCCCCCAAGGGGCCGACCAAACGGGCTGTTTCCGGGTCCATCGACGCCTGGGCGCTCTGGGCACAGACGAAGAACCCGGACGCCGTCTGGCAGTTCAACAAGTTCCTGCAGGGCAGCGACTACCTGGACCTGCAATGCACGCTCGGCGCCATGCAGCACCCCCGCAGTTCGATGCAGGATCGCTACGTCGCGCTGACCAAGAAGGCGTTTCCGGCGTTGGCGGACAAGAACCTGGAGGCGTTCGCGGACGTGGTACGCAACAAGTATGCCTATCCGAACGGCGGCATCTTCGCCAAGGATCAGGAGTGCTGGACGATCTACTTCGACGCCTACACGAAGTCCATCACGAAGAATCAGCAGGACGTCAAGACCGCCTTCGAGAATGCTGCCACGCAGGCCGATGGAGTACTGGCAACGGCCTAAGTGAGACGCAGTTACACGTCGATACTGGCGCCCTACGCAGCGTTGCAGATCCCGTAGTAACCCTCGTCTCGCGCTACAGAACGAAGGGAGGTTCAGCGAAGCATGCATACAGTGATCGTGGGAACTGGTGGCTTCGGCGCCGGCTGGTCCGAGTACTTCGCTGGCGAGCGGATGGACGAGGTCGTGGCCCTGGTGGACCCGGTCGAAGCCAACAATCGGGCCTTCGCTGCCGCGCTCGGCCATCCAGACGTGCCGTGCTTCAGGCGCCTGGAAGATGCGCTGGAGCAGGTCACGGCTGGGCTGGTGGTCGACACGTCGCCTCCTCGCTTCCGCGAGCAGCACGCTCAGCTCGCCTTCGCCGCCGGGTGCCACCTCTTCGTTGCTAAGCCGCTGGCTGAGACCATGGAGGCGGCGCGCCACATGGTGGCTGCGGCCGCCGCGGCCGGCCGGCAGTTGGGGGTCGGACAGCAGCAACGCTACTATCCGGTGGCCCAGACGCTGGCCCAGTTGGTACGGGAGGGCGCCATCGGCCGGCCGATCGCCGTCTACCTCGACTTCTACGAACGGCGCCTCTGGCAGGATCGAATGACGCAGGTGCCGAGTCCGCTGTTCGTGGAGTCCTCCATCCATCACTTTGATTTGCTCCGCTTCGTGCTGGACCGCTTACCGCAGCGGGTCTGTGCGATCGGTTGGACGCCGAGCTGGACAGGGGCGGTCGGCGAGACAGCCGGGGCCGCCTGGTTGGAATTCGGCGACGTCCGCGCGCTGTACCGCGGCAGTCGCTCTGGACGCAGCGACCTCGACGGGACGCTGAAAACGGGCTGGCAGGGGCCCTGGGTGATCGAGGGCAGCGATGGTGTGCTGCGTGGCGATGATCGCAGTGGGCTGTTCCTCAATGGCTCCTGCGTCCTGCCGGCGGCGCAGGCGGCGCCGGCCGGCGTCCACCGTGACGCCCGTCGCGCCTCCCTCGATCACTTTCAGCAGGCCATTGCCCGGGGGGAGCCCTTTGCGATCAGCGGCGCCGACAACATCTGGACGCTGGCCGCGGCATACGGGGCCTGGCAGTCGGCCCGCGAGCGACGGTGGGTCGAGCTCGCGCCATTGGTACACGGGGCAGACCGATGACGGATGCTGCCAGGCGTCAACGCGGGGCAGACGCCTGGCCGGTGATCAGATAAGCATGCAAGCAGATGAAAGGGAAGGAGAAGATGGCGCCGGCAACGCAATTCTACATGCAGGGCCAAGACCAGGGAGGCGTCAACGTCGGTACAACGGTGAATCTGTTGCGTCGCTATGCGTTTCTAGAGCGCAACTGCATCCGAGCGCTGGCCGGCTGGTTTCTGCGCGTCCCGGCCTATGAGGCCAAGCTCGCGCTTGGGCACCAACTCTGGTCCCACGCCGAACGCGTCGACGCCATTCGACGGCGCCTGCAGGAGTTGCGCGGTGGGCACGGTGAGGCGAACGTGGAACCGGCGCTGCAGAAGGTGAGCGACGAGTTATTGCAGGCACCCGAACCCGAGGATTTCCTGGCCAGTATGGCCTGGCTCCTGAGCGAGCTGCGCGAAGCCTACCAGGCCCATCTTGTGACAGCCGACGCCAGCGCCAATGCCATGGAGATCAGGCTGCTTCAGCGATTTCTCCCGGACCTCGAGCGCGACCACGACCGGGTCGCGGTGGCAGCGGCCACGTTGGCGGGAGGGCAGGAGCAACCGGACTGGATCGCCTACCTCAAATCTCTCCTCGCGGCGGCCGGCGGGGTCGGCGGTCTCGAGTCACGTCCGGAGCGCCCGCTTCCCCGGCCGGGCGGAAGGCACTTCGAGCGCCCAGCCGAGCTCATCTTCGACCAGCGTATTCGCGATGGGGGCCTCCTGAGCCAGGACACCAAGCTGACGCTCCCCTTCGAGGAGCGCCGCGTTGCCGAGTTCGTGACTTTTTTCAACGAGTTCTACGCGGTGGCGCTGTTGGCCAGCATCCTCTACGATGCCTGGAACGCCGAAGCGCCCTGGGAGTTCTTCTTCGACCTGGCGCACCAGTTCTGGGATGAGGTGCGGCATGCGGAGTTCGGGTTGCGTCGGCTGCGCGAACTGGGCCTTGAGCCGTCGACGATCAACCAGGTGTTATTCCGCCAGGCGCAGGGGTTGCCCTTCCTGCACCGCCTCTGCTACCTGACCCTCGGGTTGGAAGTCTACTTCATGCCGCGCAAACGGCCGCGCGTCCGGCGGTATGCGGAAGCGGGCGACGCCCGGTCTCAGCTCTTCGCCGACGTTGACTGGTCCGACGAAGCCAATCACGTGCGCTACGGTAAGCGCTGGGTGGACTTCTTGCTGCAAGAAGACGCGCGCACGGTCGAGGACGTGCAAGCGGAGATCGCCGAGTACCTCAAGTCATACAGACTAGCACTGCCGGTCGGGCAATTGGCGCCATTCTAGGCCCGCCGTGTGTCAACTCAAGTGAAAATGCTACCGAGGGAGCCGAATACGCGGCCTTGACACCGACAGTGTTTTCTGGTAGTCTATCCGCGTAGACAACATTCTTTCGGAAGGCCAACTGTGGCAGTAACTCGCGACGACGTTGCTCGGCTCGCCGGAGTTTCTGCCGCGACCGTGTCCTATGTCTTGAACGGCGGCCCCCGGCCAGTGATGGATGAGACCCGTGAGAAGGTACTACAGGCCATTGAGCAGCTCGACTACAAGCCAAATCTGCTGGCTCGTCGCATGGCTCGCAAGAAGACCCATGCCGTCGCGCTGGTGGTGCCCGACATCGCCAACCCGTTCTTTGCCAAGCTGAGTCACCATGTCGAAGACGCCGCATTCGCGGCGGGGTATACCCTCATCCTCTGTAATTGCAGCCACGACGTAGAGCGTGAGCGGGCCCACCTGGCGCTGTTGGATGAGAAGCGCATTGACGGGATCTTGCTGATCACCTCCGGCCTCGGGCGCGATGACGTCCGTGGCATCGTCGAACGCCACACTCCGGTCGTGCTGCTAGACCGCGACGTTGCCGGCGCTACCGTGGACGCTGTGCTGACCGACAACGTGGCGATCGGCCGCTCTGCTGTCGAGCACCTCCTGGGCCACGGCTACACTGCCATCGCCTGTCTGGCGGGTCCACAGGGGCTGGCCGAAGCCGTGCAACGGGTCGAGGGGTACCAGCAAGCACTGCGCCAGTACGACCTGACCCCCGAGCCGCGTTTGGTCCGCTGGCACGACTTGACCTTCGAGGGCGGCTACCGGGCGCTGCATTCGCTCTTCGCTGCCGGCCTGCGTCCCCGTGCTGTCTTTGCCAGTAACGACCAGATGGCCGTTGGCGCGCTCCATGCGGCGCACGAACTGGGGCTCACGGTGCCGGCCGACCTGGCCATCGTCGGCGTGGACGACACGCTACCCTCGGCGATCGCGGTGCCCCCGCTCACAACGGTAGCCCAACCGATCGCCGCAATGGGCCGCCGAGGCCTGGCGCTGCTACTGGACCGGGTCAAGGGCACGGCGTCACCAGCAGCGCAGCACGTCGTCTTAGCGCCCGAACTAATCGTCCGCGGCTCCTGCGGCTGTGCGCCTACGTCACCGACCATTCATTGGAACAATTTCGCCTTCAACGGCAGCACACTGTCCCATGCCGTTGCTGGCTCTCAGCCTGTCGAGTCGATGGCGCCGCGCCTGTTGGCGAGCCGTGGCGAGTAGTAGCAGAACGATGGGAGGTGGTGGTCATTGCGGCGAGGGGCTGGTTGAGAAGTAAGGCCCACACCGCTCGTGCCTATTTCGAACGATCGATCGAAGGATTACAACCGAGCAGAAAGGAAGTGTCTCGTGGCCAAGCAACTGCCCACTGTGCCGGAGGCTCGTCACCGTTACCCGCATGCTCCGGCATTGATCGCGCGTGCCGTCAGCCGGAGGTCCATCCTCGGTAGCCTGGCCGGCATCGCCGGCGCGGCGGCCCTTTCGGCCTGTGGCGGCACCTCCAGCGGCGCGGCGACGGTCGCCGCTTCCACAGCGACAGCGGCGGTCGCTGCTACCGCAACGACAGGGACGACCTCTGCTGCCCCTGCCAGTGCGAGCAGCAGCGCCGGCCCCACGACGACCCAAGCCGTCGCCAGTCAAACCGCAAGCTCCGCTCAGCCGGCGACTGCGACACTAGCGAGTTCGGCCAGCGCGACGCAGGCAGCGAGCGCAAACGCCGTCGCCCACGCTGCCGGGTCGTTGGACTACGCTGCGCCCCTTGCTGCTACCGACTTGCCGTTCATGCAGCAGGTGATCGACACCTTCCAAGCGCAGAACCCCGACATGAAGATCAACTTCAACAACATCACTGGTCCCTACGAAACCGGGGTCATTCCGACCTGGGCCGCTGCCGGCAGCCTCCCCGACGTCATCTTCGTGCGCGGCGCGTACACTGGCGAGTTCGTCGCCAAGCAGTTTATCCAGGCGATAGACGACCTGATCGGGCGGGATGCCAAAGAGGTGGACACCGCCGACTTGTGGCCGGCGCAGGTGGAGAGCGACTTCAAGTTCCGCGGGAAGTGGTATCTGCTCCCCTACGACTTCTCCGACGTCGGTATCTACTACGACAAGACGTTGTTCCAGGCACGTGGCGTGGCCGAACCGACGAAGGACTGGAGTTGGAACGACCTCCAGGACCTCGGCCAGAAGTTCACCGTGAGTTCCGGCGGACAGCGGACGCAGTGGGGTTTAGGGAACCTGCCGCGTACCTACGAGATCCAGGCGCACCTGTGGGCCGCCGGTGGAGCACTGCTCAGCGACGACTTGAGCACCTGTGTCGTCAACGATCCAGCCTACGCCGAGAAGAATGCGACAATTCTGCAGTACTTCGCCGACCTGCGCAACGTGCAGCACATCGTCCCGACGTCCACCGAGTTTACTGGGAATCCCTTCGCCAAGAACAAGAGCGGGTTGGAGGTGGACGGCTCCTGGGCTACCTTGAGCTACCGCCAACAGGTCAACAAGCAATTCGATTGGGATGTGCAGTGGTGGCCGCAAAACAAGGAGACCGGCAAGCGCGGCGTGTTCGCCAGCGGGGCGGGAGAGTCGATCAGTCCGACGACCAAGCAACGTGACGCGGCGTGGACCTGGCTGAAGGCGCTCACCTCCCGCGAGGCGCTGGTGACGATGATC
The DNA here is from genome assembly GCA_002404055.1 of Chloroflexi bacterium UBA4733. The sequence continues at coordinate 8,488 of DHIZ01000345.1, read as the reverse complement.
GCCAACCCCATCCGCAGCGTACCGGGCCGTCAGTCGGCGGCGCAGACCTGGACGGCCACCGTCCAGTCCGGCACCCTGGCTCCCCAGCATGCCAACGTCTTTCCCGATATGTTTGCCGTCTCCTTCCCCACCCACCCAATTACTTTCCGCACGGAGCTGCTCGATATCGCCGGCAAGGTGCTCGGCCCCGTCTTCAATGGACAGAAACGGGCGAGCGATGTGCTCCCCGACTGGCAGCAGCAGCTTGCCTACGTGATCAGCCAGAATAAGCAGCGCTACGGCTTTGTCTCCTAATATTGGTTTCGGCTTGCCGGAATCGGCGAAGGATGGCGCGCCATGGGTAGCACCTCGGGCACCAGTTTGCGTTCATTGGCAGTGGAGGCGATATGGCAGTAGCAATGGAATCGGCAATCGACGAGCAGATTGCCTTCTATCAGCGCAACGGTTTCACAACGTTTGATGGTGTGCTGACGCTGGACGAGGTGGCGGAGTTCCGGGCTGCCCTGGCCCGAGCGACGGAGCGACCAGGCGTCGGCTATACTTACCACAAGGGCGGCCAGTTCACCCAGCACGTCAACGTCTGGACGATGGACGATACGGTGCGCCGCTACGTGTTCAACCCGAAGCTGGCGGAGATCGCGCGCCGGCTGAGCCAGGCACGGGCGGTGCGGCTCTGGCACGACCAGGAAATCATCAAGATGCCCGGCGACCGCCCTTCCGCCTGGCACCAGGATCTCGTGGTGTGGCCGATGGTGGAAGCGGGCCCGCTCACCTGCTGGACCGCGCTGATCGACGTCTCGATTGAGATGGATTGCATGAGCTTCATTGCCGGGTCACACCGCTGGGGACGTCTCGCGGCGACGACGTTGCCACGCGACCTCCAGGAGAATCTGGACGGTCTGCGGCTCGTGGTTCCCGAGGACAAGCGCGACCGCTTGCAGCCGACGACCATTGAGCTCAAGGCTGGGAGTTGCACCTTCCACAACGCGCTCACTCTGCATTATGCCGGTCCGAACATGACCGATCAGCCCCGTGAAGGCTTCATCATCAACTACATGCCCGATCCCACCACCTATAGCGGCCGGCCGCACGTCACCACCGACCCGCTGAAGTTGACACCAGGTCAGCCGATCGTCGGCGATCTGTTCCCGATCTTGGCCCAGGCTCAGACCGGCTATTAGACGGTCTGCCTGACTTACGCTTGAGTTTAGGCGCGGGGCCGCGGGCAGGCTGGCGCTGTCGGCCTGGGCGGCAGGCGGAAGGAGCGGAACGGTGGCCAGTCTACGGCTCGGCCTCATCGGCCTGGGCACTATGGGCCAGCGTGTCCATCTTGCCAATTTCCTGCGGGCGCCGGATTGCCAGGTCGTGGCCGTCGCCGACGTGCGGGCCAACCTGGCTGCCGACGTGGCCCGCCGCTTCGGTATCCCCAGGGCAACTCAGGCAGCCGAGGAGCTGATCGCGGACCCGGAACTGGATGCCCTGGCCATGCTCCTGCCGCCACAGCTCAATCCGGCGCTCGGTATTCCGGCGCTCCGCGCCGGGAAGCACCTGTTCGTGGAAAAGCCACTGGCGGTCGCCGCAGCGCCGGCGCGTGCCCTGGCAGCGGCAGCGGCGGAGGCCGGCCGAGCGCTCACCTACGGTTACATGAAGCGCTACGACCCCGGCGTGGTCGCCGCCAAGGCGCTCCTGGAGCAACTGCACACGAGCGGCGAGTTAGGAGCAATCGCTGCCGCCGAGTACGAATTCTTCGAGGGAGACTGGACGCGCAACTTCTCCCCGCTGACGGTCGCCAGTGCGCAGCCGAGTCGGCCAATGGCCGAGGTCGCAGGGGGCGGCGTGCCGACCTTTGTGCGGCCGGAGCATAGCCACCTGTACTTCGCCATGGCGACCAACAAGTGCCACCAGGTGAACCTCATGCGCTGGTTGCTGGGCGATCCCGCCGCGCTGGCGTTCAGCCGGCTGAGGCCGCCGGCGGGACAGCGCGGCGCGACTCGACTGCTCGCCGTCTTCGACTATGGCTCCTTTGATTGCACGCTGCGTACCGCGCAGACTTTCACCGAGCACCACTGGGAGGAGCTGACCATCCACTTTGAGCAGGGCTGGCTCCGGTTGCAGTTGCCGCCGCCGTTGGCGGAGAATTTGCCGGCCCGGCTGCAGGTCTATCGCAAGGGTGCCGGACTCCAGGAGGTAGCCCCCACCTGGGAATGGGCCTTCCGCCGGGAGGCGGCCCACTTCGTCCAGTGCGCGCTCGGCCGGGCCCCCAACCTTTCGCCGCGTGATGACAGCGTCAAGGACCTGGAAATTCTGGAAGTGCTCTACCGTCGCCAGTACCTCGGCGAGCCGGAAGCACGTTGGTCGTTCTGAACTGGGAAGAAAGGCTAAAGCGATGACGTCGCCAATCTACTGGTCGCCGCACGGCGGCGCCGCTGTCCGGGACTGGTCGGTGGAACAACTCGTCGCGGCGGTGGCGGCGGCCGGCTATGCCGGCATCGAAGCCCAGGTCGCGGAAAAGTGGGTGTACTGGCAGGACACGGCGGAAGTCGCCCGGCTGCGAGCGCTGCTGGACCGATACCATCTGGAATGCCCGGCGGTGTGCTGGCGCGGCAACCAGGGCGACCGGCTGTTCACCGACCCCAAGTGCTATGCGACCGCCAAACAGTATCTCAATGATTGTGTCGACGTCGCGGCCGCGCTGGGAGCGCGGGCAGTCCTCGTCTGGCCACACATTGCGGAAGGGGTGGGACGGCCGGAGGCGCTTGCGGCGGCGGTGCGGGTGTTCAACGACATTGCCGATCGCTGCCGGGCGCGTGACGTCGTGCTAGCCGTGGAGTTCGAGAGCACGGGCAACCCGCTGTGTGGGACGCCGACGGAGACGTTGGAGCTCATTGCACACACCGGCAATTTCGTCACGGCCTGCTGTGATACGATCCACCTCTACAATCGGCGGCTTGACCCCTACGCCAGTGTGTTGTCGTTGCGTGGGAAGGTCGGTCTGGTCCATCTCTCCGACAGCGGTCGCCTGGTACCGGGGGACGGCGAATTCGACTTTCCTCCGTTCATACAAGCGATCCGGGAGATTCGGTATGCGGGTCCCATCTTCGTCCAGATCGATCCGCGCACGGCGGAGGACCTGGCGCGTGCCTACCAGCGAGCTGTCGAGTTCACGGCGCCGCTGGGCTGAGCGATCACCAATACTTGAATACGGTAAGGGAGCATGCCATGAAGGCAGCATTCTGCCTGGGGTCGGGCAAGTTTGACGTGTACGAGACGGCACGGCCGGACCTGCTGCCGGGCGAGGCGCTCGTGCGGGTCGTGGCGGCGGGCATCTGCGGTAGCGACAAGTGGGACCTGTCCCGGCCGGGCATAGCCAGCCGGGTAGCCGGGCACGAGTTCGCCGGAGTGGTCGAGGCGGTCGCCGACGGGAAGACCGACCTGCTGCCCGGCGCGGCGGTCGCCATTGAACCCACCGTTGGCTGTGGCGACTGCACCGCCTGCCGCGGCGGCAACTTCACCGCCTGCCGGCGTGCCGTCAGCATCGGCTATGGCCGGCCGGGCGGCTTCGCCGAGTACGTGGCGGTGCCGTTCGGCAACCTTTTTCCGAAGCCCGCCGGGTTAAGCTTCGTCGAGGCGTCGCTGGCTGAGCCAACTGCGGTGGCGCTCCACGCGGTGGGGCTGGCCGAGGTGACTGAGCGGACCTGCCTCGTGTTCGGCGCCGGGGCGATCGGCTTGCTGGTGGCCCAGGCCCTCCAGGTGCGCGGGGCCGGCGCTGTCTGGGTTGTCGATATCGACGCCGATCACCTCCGCGTTGCCGAGCAATTTGGCGGGATTACGACCGTCAACAACGCAGCGGACCCGGCTCTCCAGGTCCTCCAGAGCGTGCCGGTGGACGTGTGCTTCGAAGCCGTTGGCCATATCGACAGCGTGCTTCAGTCAGCCGTCAAGGTGGTGCGCCCCTTTGGTACGCTGGTGCTCCTCGGCTTCGGGCACCCTGGCGGGCTGCCGACGAACCCGGTCGTCTTCAAGTCACTGACCGTGCGGGGCTCCAACGGACGTACCCTTGGAGAGTTTCAGGAAGGTCTGCGCCTGCTGGCGAGCGGCCACATGCGGGTCGGGCCGCTCATCTCGGCGCGGTATCCCCTCGGGGCCATGGAGGCTGCTTTCGCTGAGGCCCGTGGCGCCCTCAAGGTCGTTGTCGAGCCCCAGACGATCCAATGATCGACCGTAGGAGACAGGCGTGATCAAGAAGCTAGCCATCGGCAGTTGGGCCTACACGTTCGGTCCGTACGCCACCCATCCCGTCCCGCTTGACGAGGTCATTCGCCGGCTAGGCGCACTTGGCTTCGACGGCGTGGAACTCAACGGTTTTGCCCCGCACGCTCATCCCGACCTCTACCCAACGCGCGACCAGCGACGCCGGTTGGTCGACCTGCTATCCTCGAACGGCTTGCAGGCCTGCAATTACGCTCCGGACTTCGAGACGGTGCCGCCTGCCCTCGTCTCGACAGAGAACTACACGCAGGTCTTTCGCCGCTACCTCGACTTTTGCGTTGACTGCGGCATTCCCAAGCTCCGAGTCGATACGGTGAGTGCGCCGGGGACGGTGGAGGTCGGCAGGGAACCCGAAGTGCTCGACCGAGTAGCCCGCCTCTGGCAACGCTGCGCCCAACTGGCAGAGGACGTCGGCGTGCTGCTGGTCTGGGAGTTCGAGCCCGGCTTCCTCTTCAACAAGCCCAGCCAGGTGCTTGCCCTGGTGAGTCGGGTAGACCAGGCCAATTTCCAGGTGCTCTTCGACAGTTGCCACGCGCACCTCTGCGCCACGCAGGGGGCGCGCCACGCCGGCAGCCCGGAATACGTGCAAGGCGGCGAAGCTGCCTTTGCCGCGCAATTGCACGGCAAGATTGGTCACGTCCATCTCATCGACTCCGACAATACGCTGCACGACAGACTCACCAGTACGCATGCCCCATTCGGAACAGGCGTGCTCGACTTCCCGGCCATCGTTCAAGCAATCGACGCCGCGGGGTACGACGACTGCTGGTGGGGGGCGGACCTCTGCTTCTGGCCCGAGGCGTGGGAAGTGACTGCCGCCGCCAGAGAGTACATGGCACGGCTGCTGACAGCCAGAGTGCCGATCAGTACGCCGCAACAACTGCAGCGCAGCGCAGCGCCGGCCAACGACGCCTGATAGACGAGCGAATGGCGTGGCGAGAGGAGATGGTCGATGCTTGCTCAAATCTTCTATGAGTCCCAACAAATGACGCTGCGCGAGATTCCCCAGCCACAGCCGTCCGATGACGAGGTGGTCGTTCGGGTGCGTGCCTGCGGCATCTGCGGTTCGGATGTCGCCTACTATTGGGGCACAAGTCCACTCGAGACGCCATCGGGCAAAGGCCCGTTGGTGCTCGGCCACGAGTTCACCGGGGAAGTCGTGGCAGTTGGGCGTACGCCGTCTCAACTCGGAGTGCTCAGCGCCGGAGATCGTGTCGTCCTCAATCCCGTCCAGGCCTGCCATGCCTGCGTGTATTGTCAGCGCGGCAAACCAAATCTCTGCCTGCATAAGGCGGTGTTGGGGGTGTCGATCGATGGCGGCTTCGCCGAGTATTGTCGCGTCCGCTACACCAATGTCTACCAGTTGCCAGCAGGCGTCTCCTTCGAAGAAGGCGCGCTCACCGAGCCCCTGGCCTGCGCAACCTATGCCATGCAGGGCCTTGACGTGCAACTGGGGAATACCTGCGTGATCATCGGGCCGGGGCCCATCGGGCTGATGATGGTGCAGCTCGCCAAGGCTGCCGGAGCAGGGCGCGTGATTCTTGTTGGGACCCGCGACTACCGGCTGGAGGTCGGCCGAGCGCTGGGCGCCGACCTACTGATCAATGTACGGGAGCGGGCATCCGCTCACTACGCGCCCGACCTCAAGGGGCGCGTCGCCGATGTAACCGGCGGCGCGCTGGCTGATCGGGTCATCACGCCGACGGCATCGCTCGAGAGCATGCAGGCGGCCTTGGATATTTCGGGGCCAGGTTCACGGATCGTGTACTTTGGACTACCGGGCCCGCAGGACCAGGTACGGGTGCCCGCACTCGACACGATGGTTGCTGATAAGACTATCCGGTTCTCCTGGCTGGCGCCGCTCACCTGGCCGACCGCCGTGCAGGCGCTGGCAACAGGGCTGGTGAACGTCAAGCCGCTTATCACACACCGCGTAGAGCTCGAGTCCCTCGTCACTGCGCTGACTGGGGTTCGGGAGCGGCGTGAACAGGTGCTGAAAACACTAGTCACCTGTCCATAACGTCACCATCGACGAAGACGGTCTGGTTCAAGCGACAGAAAAAACCCGGAAGGAAGAGCGCCGATGAAAGTTGTCTGTACCACTTGCTGCTATCGCGGTCTGCCAAGTGATGAGCTTACCGAGACACTCCAAGGGGCGCCGCAAGCAGGCTATCGCTACATTGATGTACACTTCGTCACACTGTCGGATGACCGGGACGCGGCACACGCCTACGGCGAAGAGGTCCGCGAGTCCTGCCTCGCGCACAGCCTTGAACCAGTCGGCATCTACTGCGAAGGATTCGGCGGGCGCGACGCCGCGCATCTGGAGCAGCAGATGCAACGCATCCGGCGGCGTATCAGTTTCGCCATGGGACTCGGTGTTGATCGCGTTGTCGGGAGTGGTGCGCATCCCCGTGGCGACGGACCGCTGGCGAACGTCATTGCTTGCCTGCACGCTCTCGAAGACACAATTACAGGAACTCCGATCAAGATCGGGGTCGAACCGCATGCCGGCAGCGTCATTGAGCAAATCAGCGACTACGACGCCATCTTTTCGGAGATTGATCACCCGCAGATCGGCATCTGTCCGGACATTGGGCACTTCCATGCTGCAGGAGTAGATGTCTACCGGCTGCTCGAACAGTATCCAGCTCGCATTTACCATACCCATATTAAGGATCACCGAGGACGCCAATCGGTCGGCATCGGACGGGGAGAAATCGACATCTCGCGTTTTATACGTACCCTGGCCCAACTCGGCTACGACGGCTGCCTGGCCGTAGAGCTGGAGCACCTCGATAAAGAGCACACCCAGCAGTATGTCACAGAGGCTCGGGTCCGTTTGGAGCAAGAGCTGGGCAGCCTGGGGTAGATTCCGAATGGACACTGCCGTAACGCGGTCATCCGGTTGGATGCGGGCAAGAGGGTAGCAAGTTGGGCCTTTGGTCGGGTAAGTGGCTCTAGCGTCGGTGGAAGCAGCAGGATGGACGCGCCAGCTGTCGGTTTGCCTGCCTAAGACGCCGATGGGCCGGGCGTACCCTCCTGCTCCCTTGTTCTACACAGTCAGGAGTGTACTGCCATGCCCATGCCGCATCGTACCCAGATGCAAGTCATCAAGCGCCGCCTCAGCGGCAAAGAAGGCGTCGACCGGGCGCGAGAGCTGCGCGCGATCCTCGACGAGTTGCCCGGCTACCGCGCCGTGCGCGTCGAGGTGGCGTCCGCCAGCATCGTCTTGCCGGCAATCCTGGCCGCCACGAAGCTGGACGAAGGCCAGGAAGGCGCGCCGGCTCGCTTGCAAGCGGCAGTGCCGGACCTGCGGATGGTGGAGTATCGGTGCTCGATGACGCCAGCCTGGAGGCATTCAAAGAGGCAGTCTGGCAGCTCACCGGCCTCATCCGGGTTTACTTACGCCACGACCACAGCACCGATGCCGAGCCTCTCGCCCTCCACCCCGGCGCGACCGTCGCCGACGCCGCTGCCGAGATCCACAAAACGATTGGGGCGACCTGCCACGGCGCCCGCCTCTGGGGGCCGTCCGCCCGCTTTGATAGCCAACTCGTCGGACGGGAGCACATGCTACAAGACGGGGACACGGTGGAGATCGTGGTGTAAGGCCGCCAAGCGGGGTCAGGCTCTCCGGCGCTCAGAAAGGAAACCGAATGCGTGTGACCTCGGCAGCGTTACCGCACGGCCAGGCCGCGTTTGACGGCGTCTGCCAATGCTCGTCAGTCGGCAAGTCGCCATTCCAACCGCTTGCCCACCGCGGCCGCGTAGCGCTGCACGGTGGCCAGCGTTGTATTCGGCCCACCTCGCTCCAGCCGCGCAACTACCGATGCGGAGGTGCGCATGTGCGCCGCGACGGCTGTCTGGGTGAGTCGCGCATGCTTTCGCGCCCCTACCAAATCGCGAAGAAGCTGCTGGCGCTGCGCTGCTTCTTCCACGAGCCCGGGGAGTTCCGGATTCCGGACCGCCCGCTCTGCGATGTAGTCGTCGAGGTCATCGCGATCTTCCTCGACCAAAAGGGCAGTCTGAGCCATTAAATCACCTCCTAAGGCGTCGTTCAGCCGCGCTTACCCGTTTGCAACCTGCTTGTTCGCACCAGCGAGCAAGCAGGTTGCCGACAAATAGCTACCTGGCGATTCATTGACATCTATTGTAGCATAAATGAGTTCTCAGTATTGTCAATAGCTGCCACGTAAGTGCGCCACAAGTTTTCGCG
>DHIZ01000354.1:957-12195 GCA_002404055.1 Chloroflexi bacterium UBA4733 | reverse complement strand
GCGGCGGGTTGCGGCCATCTGTCGTTCTGGCGGTCCGCCGTACCAGCACGGCGCCGAAGACTACGCGAGCGCCACGCTGGAATTCGAGAACGGGGCGATCGGCGAGCACTTTGCCACCTACAGTGGCTTCCGCATGCCCTACTCGGAGTCATTCATGCTGTTCGGTGACGATGGCGCAGTCCACGCGCTGCCCGAGCCTGGACACAGCCAGGGCCCGGCTTTCTACGTATCGCGCCAGCACGAGGCGCTCCCCGCTGCGGCGCCGCGCTGGGAACGGCAGTTCAGCGGATTCCTGCCGGTCGAGCCGGATGCGGCCGGGCTGCCGTCGAATGATGGATTCACCAATGAACTTGCCCACTTTGCCGGTTGTTGCCGGAGCGGCGCCGAGCCCCTCAGCAGTGGTCGCGATAATCTCGGCACGATGGCGGTGATATTCGGCATCTACGAATCGGCGCGGCAGGGGGGGATGCCCGTGCAGCTCTCGGATATCGGGTAAACGCCCGTTTCACGGTGCTACTGGATCGCTGTGCGCAAGCCAACCGCGTGCCCGCTGCCGGTGCAAGCGGACGGTAGCAACGTGCTCCAGTCCGTCGATGGCGAGCGTCTCCCCGGCATCCGAGCCACGGATGGTGAAGCGACCAGGCGCTCGCACCAGCTGCGACCCGGAGCAGCATCCTCACGTTCGCATAGGCAACGCAATCTCGGCGGTTGCCAGGGCTCGCCGGATCTGCTCGACCACTGCCGCTGAGGCCGGCAACAGCGGATGACGCGGCGGCCCCACCGGCCGGCCGCGTAGCGCCAGCGCCGCCTTCACCCGCGCCGGCAGATCGGCGCCGGCCAGCGCGTCCCACACCCCCAGGATGCGCTCGTGCAGCCGCCGCGCCTCCTCCAGCCTGCCCTGCTGGACGGCGTTCCAGAGCGCGACGCAAAGGTCGGGCAGCACCGTCAGGATCGCCGCTACCGCACCCTGGGCCCCCAGCAGGAAGGAAGGGTAGAGCAGGTCGTCGACGGCGGTCAGCACCGTTAAGCGATCACCGGCCATGGTCAGCAGCCGGGCCAGCTTGTGGATGTCGCCGCCGCTCTGTTTGACCGCAACCACCTGGGTCAACTCGCTCAGCCGCATGAGCAACTCCGGACTGAGCGTATTCCAGGGCACGACGTTGTAGATGACGATGGGCAAGCCCACCTCATCGCCGATACGCCGGTAGAAGTCGATACTGCCGCGTTCGTCCGGCTGGAAGAGGTAATGGACGGGCGTGACCTGGAGCGCCGCCACGCCCGTCGCGCGCACCGCCCGGCCGCAGCGCACGACCTCCCGGGTACTGTCCCGAATAATGCCCGCCACCACCGGTGCCCGTCCCGCCGCCGCCTCAACCGCGGCGCTGCTCGCCCGCACCAACTCCTCGCAGTCGAGGGTGTGGCCTTCCCCTGTACTGCCGGTGACCGTGATGCCGTGGACGCCGGCGGCCAGCACCGCTTCGACCTCGCGGCGCAGCGCTGCTTCGTCGAGCGACTCATCATTGGTGAACGGTGTCGCCAGCGGCGGGATGATGCCATGCAGTCCCAGGGTGGATGCAGTCACGATTCTCCTCCTTTGTCGGAAACAACGGCACGATAGCAGACGAGGCGCTGTGCCGGGTCACGGCCGGACGACGGTACCGTCGGCCTTGCGGTCTTCTGCCATGAAGAACGGCCCGTGCCGACCATCTGCTGCCAACAGTTGCGCGGCCTTCGTTTCGTCGATGTCGATGCCCAGTCCGGGCTGGTCATTCGCATACAGGTAGCCCCCTTCCAGCACAGCGTGGCCGGGGAAGGTCTCCAGTTCCACGGGCTGGAAGTGGTTCTCTTCCTGGATGCCGAAGTTCCAACTGGCGAGGTCAAGGTGCATGGCTGCCGCCTGGTTCACCGGGTCGTTGTCGCCCCCTTCCTGCCACGCCGTCTGCACGCCGTACCACTCGCAGAGATGGGCGATCTTCTGCGCCGGGGTGATGCCGCCCACCTTGGAGACGCGCACCCGCAGGAAGTCAATCAGCCGCTCTGCGATGAGGGGCAACCATTCGTGGGGGTTGACGAAGAGTTCCCCCATCGCTTGCGGCGTCATGCACTGCTGGCGGACCAGACGGTAGTAGGCAATCTGCTCCGGCGGCAGGAGATCCTCCAGGAAGAACAACCGATACGGCTCCAGCAACTTCGCCAGTTGCACCGCCATATTCGGACGCAGGTGCTCATGGACATCGTGCGTCAGCTTGGGACCGAAGCCCAGCTTGCTTCGCAGGTAGTCAAACATTGCCGGGATGGTCTCCAGGTACCGCTCGTCGTCGAACGCCCGGCTGTGGGGCCAGCGGTTCTTCGGTCCGCCGGCTTCCTCCGTCGGGATGAAGCCGCCGCCGCCGTAGGGGCCAAGCTGACAGCGAATGACGGTGTAGCCTTCCTCCATGTAGCGTCGGACATCTTCTTCCAGCGCTTCCAGGGTGGCGCCGCCAGCGTGGGCATAGCAGGGCACGGCCGCCCGGCAGGCGCCGCCGAGCAACTGGTAGACCGGCAACCTGGCTTCCTTGCCTTTGATGTCCCAGAGGGCGCAGTCCACGCCACCCAACGCCGTGTTCAGGATCGAGCCGTTGCGCCAGTAGCCGCTGGTGTACGTGGACTGCCACATGTCTTCGATTTGCGCCGCATCACGCCCGATCAGGCGCGGCGCGATGCTCTGTTCAATCGCCGTGACGACCGTGGCGGCGTGGTAGTGGTCGCTGGCCGAGCCGATGCCGTAGAGGCCCGGTTGGTCGGTCTCGACCTTGACGATCACCCATGTACCGTCTCGCCGGGTACGGATGCAGCGGATGCCCGTAATCTTCGCCATCTAGTCCTCCCTCAACTTTACCGCCCGGTAGCGCTCCACCCACGCTCCGGTTGCTTGCAGGTACTGGTCGCCGAGCTCCAGGCTCGGCTCAATCTCCGACCCTTCGTGCCACTCGTTGAACGAGTTGATCATCATCAGGTCCGGATCGCCGGCCCGGCCAGCCGCAGCGGCACGTTGTCTTCCAGTCTCTTCGGTTAGGCCTGCTTCGGGGAGAGGATGTCGTTGACATCCCAGTGCCCCGTCGCCCGGATGCGCGGTCGGTTGGTCATGAGCACCTCCAGCACGTAGGGTTTGCCAGCCTGAAGGGCGCGCTCCAGCGCGCCGGACAACTGGTCCGGGTGCGCGACCCGCTCCGCCTGCGCGCCGTAGGCGCGCGCCAGCCCCACGTAGTCCGGCGAATACGGCCTCCCCTCTGCCTCGATCTGAAAGATGGTGCCCAACGTGCGCTGATAGTGGCGGTGCTGATACAACTCGATGGAGCTGTAGCCGCCATTGTTCAAGACAATCCAGACCGCCCCAATCCCGTACTGCACCGCCGTGGGGATCGCGGAGATGACGGAGTTGAACGCGCCATCGCCGCACAGGGAGACCACGGGCCGATCGGGCCGGCCGATCTTGGCGCCGAGGGCGGCCGCAACCTCGAACCCCATGGTCGTGAACCCGCTCGCCACCAGCAGCGTCATCGGATCGTAGATGGGGAAGTGCTGCCCGACAGCGTGGCGGATGCCGACGCCGGCGACGAGGATGCCCTCGCGCGGCAGCGCGCGCCGCAGGTCGGCGAGCAGACGCTCCGGGACGAGCGGCGTGGCGTCGGAGTGCCGGTGCTCCTCGGACTGACTGAGCCACTCCTGGCGGCGCCGCGCCAGGTCGCGCGTGCGCGGCGCGTTGCGCCAGTCCACCGGTGGGGCCTGCAGCCGCGCCACCTCGACCATCTCGGCCAGGACCGCCCTGGCGTCTCCTACCATCCCGACCTCGGTGGGATAGATCCGGCCGATCTCGTGCGGGTTGATGTCGACGTGGATCAGCGTGGCGGGCGGCACCTTGATGAAGTACTCCGGTCGCCAGGAACTCGTGTCCATTTCCGGGAACCGCGTCCCCACGGCCAGCACGACGTCCGCCTCCTGGGCCAGCGCGTGGCTGACCGGTGTACCGACTGAGCCGGTGAAGCCGGCGGCCAACGGGTGATCGCCGGGAATAGCGCCCTGGCCACTCATGCTCGTTGCTACGGGGATAGCCAGATGCTCGGCCAGGGCTTGCAGTTCACACCAGGCCTCGGACAGCAGCACGCCGCCGCCGGCAAACATGAGCGGATGCTCCGCCTGCCGGAGCAGCGTCACGGCGCGGACGATCGCTGCGCGGTCGCCTCGCGTCCTCGTTGCTCCCGGCCGTCGCTTGGTCACTTCGGGGATGGCGAACTCCTGCCGCGCGGAGTAGAAGTCCATCGGAACGTTCACCATCACCGGCCCGGGACAGCCGGTCAGGGCAAAGTTGAAGGCTTTGGCGACGGCGTGGGGGAGCAGATGCGCCTGGGCCACTTTGACCACCCGCTTCGTGAACGGTTTGTAGATCTCGAACTGCTCGTCATCGCCATGCAAGCCGAGTTCCTGGAGGGCCTCCCGGCCCACGTAGTCACTCGGGATGGCGCCACAAAACAGGACCATGGCCGAAGCATCGAGCGCGGCGTCGGCGACGCCCGTGATGGCGTTGGTCACGCCCGGACCAACCGTGGTCATCACCACCGCCGGCTTGTGCGTCACGCGGAAGTAGGCGTCGGCGGCGTGGGCGGCCACTTGCTCGTGGTGTACGCCGATGAATTTGATCGAGCTGTCGTTCAATGCGTCCAGCAGGGCCAGGTTGGCGTGGCCACACAGGCCGAAGACATATTCGATGCCTTCGCTCTCCAGGCACCGCACCACCGCCTCTCCTCCGGTCATCACTACCATCGTTCTCTCCTCTCTCCTCTGTTGCATTCCTGAGAACCCCACCGTCATCGGACGACTCAGCCGCGCGAGCTCCGCGGCGGATTCGCATACCACGGGTCATCCGTTGGGATGGGCAGCGTGATCGGCCGGCCTTCCAGACCGGATTGATAGGCGGCGGTGTGGAACTCGATCGTCTTGCGCCCTTCCGCGCCGGGTACCGGCGCCGGCCGGCCTTCCTGCAGGGCCTGCACCCAGGCCTCAATTTGCGGCCGGTGGCACTCGTTGAACTGCTCGACAATGTCGGGCACGTTGTTCCTGTTGTCGGGTGAGTGCCCCTCGCCGTAGGCGGGGCCGGTGAACAGGTCGGCAATCTCCCGCTCGACGTGCCTTTTGTACGCTTCATCGCCGCCGGCCAGCACCAGTTCCCAACTGAACATCGTGAAGCGGGCCGTCAGGCGCTCGCCCAGACAGTACAGCCAGATTCGCCGGTCGGATGGGATCCCCGCCGGCTCGAAGATGGGCAAGGTCTCCAGCAGTCCGGTTCGGCCGTTGGCGAATTTGATGCTGACCAGCAGCGGGTCGCGGAAGGTGTGCTCTTCCCCCGACCAGTGGGCGGACACTTCCGCCGGTTCGCCGACGACGAAGCGCATAGTGTCCCACCCGTGCGTCGACGACTGGTTGGCTACAGAGAACACCTGACGGCCCATGCGCCCGCTGTCGAGGAGCCACTTCAGCCGGTTGGCGTACCGGTTGAACCGCTGCTGATAGATGACGGCCAGTTGCGCGCTCCCCCGTTGCGCCGCGGCGATCATCTGGTCGCACTGCGCCAGACTGAGCGCCATCGGCTTCTCGACCAGGACGTGCTTGCCGGCGGACAACGCCTCGATCGCCACGGCCGCATGCGTCTCGACGGGCGTGCAAATCGTCACCGCGTCCACCTCGGCGAGCAGCTGCGCCAACTCGCGAAACGGGCGCGCCCCAAACTGACGCGCCTGCATGTCGGCGGCGCTGTTCAAATCGGCAAACCCAACCAGGCGGGCGCACTCAATCGCTTGCAGTGACCGGGCGTGCGCGGTCGAGATTGTCCCCGCCCCGACGATGCCTACCCGCAGGGGGGCTCGGGTCATCCTCCCTGCCCCCGCGCCCGCAGCGCCTGCGCTGCCAGCCAGCCCACCCCTCTCGTCATGAGGTGCTGGTACGCCGGGTGGTCCCAGCAGGCTGTGTCGTGCCCCAGGGCGCAGTAGTACACGGAGCCACGGCCATGGGACTTGGTGTACGCCATCGGTTGCGCCACACCGTGCGCATCGGCCTCCGCCAGGACGTGCGCTCCCAGCGGTGGCAGCGGCTCCAGTTCAAACAACTCGTCCCGGACTTCGAAGTCGGACAGGCCACGCGTGATGGGATGGTTGTGGTCGACGATTCTGACGGTGAATGGTCCATAGGGAGCGTGCTGGGCGAAGCGCGCGCCCCATAACTCGACCATGCCGGGACGCAACGGTGGCTCTGGTGGCCGGTTCAGGACGAGGCCACCGTGGACGCCGAGCAGACCGCCACCACTATTGGTGAAACCGACGAGCGCCCGTTCCTCCTCTTCGCTGGCCTCCGGGCCGAGCCGCAGCAGTGAGCAAACGACGTCAAACGACGTCAGGTCACCACTCAGCCGACTGCGATCGGTGGTGCGTTCCAGCTCCAGGTTCGAGCCCGGCAGATCGCCTAACCAGCGTTCCAGGTGGCTGGCCAGCATCTCAAAGTCGTGGAAGCGATCGCTCCGCGCCACCATCAACAGCCGGGCGCCACGACGCTGTTGCGCTGTTCCCATATCCCTTCTCCTTTCACTCCTCCTCATTGAACCTGGCGGCAGGGACGTCTGCCGTTCAATGGAGCTCGGCGCAACCTGGCGTTGCGAGCATTGGTCAGGTCGCGCTGCTGGAGAGTTGTGTCGCCCACTCCGCCAACTTGGCATTGATCGCCGGAATCACGGCAGCCACCGCCTCACTGGAAGTCTGCTTGTTCTGGTAGACCGCCTGCTGCGCCTTGCCGAAGATGGCCTTCACGTCGTTGTAGCCGGGGTAGGACATCACCGGTGGCTTGGCGAAGGCGGTCTCGTTCAGCACCACGGTCGGGTGCTCCGGGGGCTTCCCGTTGAGGAAGGCTGGAGTGTTGGCGAGTTGCTTCAAGATCGGCTGTCCGAGACCTCCCGCGATGTAGATCAGCGAGCCTTGCGGCCCCACCAGGAAGCGGAAGAGCTGCCAGGCCGCATCTGCGTCCTTGATGTGGTTGAACAGTTCCATGCCCGAACCCCAGCCGAGCGTCGCCGGCGGCTTCCCCTGGAAGGTCGGCAACGGCGCCTGGTCCCAGGCCACCTTCAGATCCTTACGGTAGAGCTTCACATCCCAATTCCCGAAGGCTTTCATCGCCAGGTTGCCGCGCTCGAAGCCAACGGGCTGCTCTGTCTTGATCCCGGGCGGAATCGTCACCGTCTGCTTCCACATCGTGTCGTGCAAGAAGGTCAGCCCCACCACGGCGGCCTGTTCATTGATGTGCGTGTACGTCTGGTCGAAGGGCTCCAGGCCCTGCTGGCGGGAGATCATCCACCACTCGTGGCCGAACAGGCCCCACTCGAGGCCCTCCTGGGCTGCCTGCGGCCACTCGGCTGCGTTCCCTCCCAGCGGCGAACCCGTCGATGTTCGCGTCATGGGGGTGGCTTCCTGGATGACTTGCTCCCAACTGAGCCGGTCCCCGGCGGCGGTCCCTGGCACAGGCTGGCCGTCGCTGGTGAATATGGACGGATTGAAGTAGAGCACGACCATAGCAGGGTCGCGTGGGATCGCCACCAGATGACCGTGCCACTGGAACGCCTGGATCCAGTAGGGATCGTAATCCGACTCGTGCAGCGTGCTATCGCGCGCGAAGTATGGTGACAGACTGACCGTGACCCCCTTGACGTAGTGGAGTACGTTCGTAGAGATCAGCCCAAAGCCGACGCTCGGCGGCTCCCCGCCGGCCACGAGCGCGGTGATTTGCTTTTCGTAGTCGCTGCCCATCGTGAGCTTGACATCGATATCCGGTTGCTGTTGGTGAAATGCCTGGAGCGCCTGCTGGTCAAGCTGCTGCTGCGTGGTATCGCCCCGGCTCATGAAGATCACCTGCGCCGTGGTCTTTGCCACCGTCGAAACTGCGGACGTCGAGGCGGTCACCGACAATGCCGCCGTCGACGATCTTGTCGCGCTCGACGTGGCGGCCGCTGCGGCCGCCGCAGTGACGGTGACCGTAGAGGCCTTTGCGGCCGCCGCAGTGACGGTGACCGTGGTGGTAGCGGCCGTCGTCGTGGCGCTGCCGCAGGCGCTCAAGGCCAGCATGCTCCCCACCGTGCCGCCGAGGGCGAACAGTATCCGCCGCCGCGACAGCGTGGCGGCGCTACCGGATGATGCACCCTGCTGTGACTCTCCCATGAAAACGTATCCCTTCATACCGCATTGATTGGCGTCCCGCCCCCGTGGCGGTCGCGCCGACCTGAGCGCACCAGTAGCTCGTGGTCTACCCCGCTCCTTGCCTCCCTTCCCGTGCTGTTTCAGTGTGTCCGCGCACACCGCTAGGCCGTTTCCACTGCCGCCTGCTCTGCCGCCACAATCCGGTCGCTGGAACGGCGCAGCAGCAGCCGGGTCGGCAGGAGCACGGTGGCCGGTTGGGCGCCGCGCCGCCCTTCGATCCGATCAATCAGCAGCCTCGCCCCGGTGCTGCCCAGTTGCGCCCGTGGCTGGGCCACGGTCGTTAGCGGTACTTCTAGATGGGCGGCGTAGGGCAAGTCATCAAAGCCGGTGAGGGCCATGTCCTCGGGCACCTGCAACTCCTCGCTGCGCAGCACGCGCAGCGCCTCCACCGCTGTGACGTCATTCAGGCAGCAGATGGCGGTCGGTCGCTGCGCCGGTGGTAAGGCCAGGAGACTCTGCACGGCGGTGGCGACAGCGGTGGCGAGGGGTGCGCCGGGAACACCGGCCGGACGCACCACCAGGGCCGGGTCCCGGGACAGCCCCGCGACCCGCAAGGCGGTCTCGTAGCCGTGTAAGCGCTCCCGAGCGGTGCTCGTCGGCCATTCCTGCCCCAGCAGGTAGGCGATGCGCCGGTGACCTCGCGCGATGAGGTGCGCTACCACTTCCTGCGTCGCCTTGACGTTGTCCACGCCCACGTAGTCCATGGCCACACCCTGATGGCGGCGGTCCAGCATCACCACCGGATACTCCATGTCGACGAGATCACGGTAGTAGTTTTCGAGGCTCGTTCCCGGCACCGGCTCGACCAGAATCCCCACGACGCCGCGCCCGCGCAGCCGCTCGATCCGCGCTCGCTCCTGCTGGGGGGCGTGGTTGGAGTTCGCCACCAGGAGATCGTAGCCCCGCGCCTCCGCCTCGCCTTCCGCACCGTGCAGCATATCCATGAGAAAGAGACTATCGAGCCGTGCCGCGACCAGCCCGATACAGGGCCGCTGGCCGGCGGGCGGTACCAGCGCGGGGCCGACCGGCGCGGCGTAGGTCCCCCGCCCCGCCTGTCGCTGGAGCAGCCCCTCTCGCTGCAAGGTCTCCAGGGCGTGGCGAATGGTGGCGCGGCTGACCCCGTATTCCTGCTGCAGGGCCAGTTCCGACGGCAAGGCGACGCCGGGCGGAAACTCTCGAGCCGCCAGACGCTGGCGCAGCGCTGCCGCCACCTGCTGATGTAAGGGACGCCGCTCAATCACTTCGAAGCAACCTCGTGAGGCGATCCAGGGGCTTGCGGTACGGACAAGTGAATGGTATGGTATGCGGACCCAATTGTCAAGGGTACGGGGAGGAATCCGATGCACAAGCCGTATCGCGTGGCCATTATCGGCTGTGGCCGTCCCTTGCGCACCGCCGGGGCGACCGGATTCGGTCAGTCGCATCTGCACGCGCAAGGCTATCAGGCCTCGGGTCGCTGCCAACTCGCCGCGCTGGCCGATATCTCCCGGGGGAACGCCGAGGCCTTTGCCGCCGAGCACGGCGACCCGAACACGCCGCCCGCCATCTACCTGGACTACCAGGAGATGCTGGCGAAGGAATGCCCCGATGTCGTCTCGATTTGCACCTGGCCGCACCTGCACGCGCCGATGGTCATCGCCTGCGCCGGTGGACGTCAGCGCGGACCGGCTCGACGGGCCGGTGAGAGCGGAGGCCCACGGCATCGCTGACCTGCTCGACGCCCTGGAAGATGGGCACGAGCCGCTGCTGTCGGCTCGCCACGCCCTCCAGGCCACCGAACTGATCTTCGCCAGCTACGAATCGAGCCGGCGACGTGGCCGGGTTGATCTGCCGCTGACGATTGACGATTCACCGTTGCTGACCATGCTCGAACGGGGCGACCTCATCCCGCATGCTCCCGCTGGTGCGTCGGCGTGACGAGCTGGCCGGTTGCCCTGGCGCCAGGCATACCTGGTGCAGATTCGGAAGATGGAGGCGAAGGGTAGTGGAAGCAGTCACGGCGAACCAGACGAGACCGCGGATCCTGCTCCTGATCGGTGGATTACATACGCAACAGCCCGGCGCCGCCGAGGCGCTGGCGGCGGTCTTGAGCGTGGGCGAGTTCCTGGACGTCAGCATGACCAACGATCAGGGGATGCTGACTACGGAAGGGTTGGCCGGGTTTGATGTGTTCGTCAACTATCACACCGGCCCGGGCCTCACTGATGCGCAACTGGGAGCACTCCTGGACTTTGTGGCGGGCGGGAAGGGGCTCGTCGGCATCCACAATGCCGCTGACTCCTTCAAGAATCACCCCGCCTACATCGCGGTGCTCGGATCGCGCTTTCGGGGCCATCCGCCCTTTGGGGCGGTTCAGGTCGAGATCACGGACCAAGAGCACCGCATCACCGAGGGCCTGACCGACTTCGTGGTGCAGGACGAACTGTACCTGTTGGACCACTGGCCGGAGGGGGTGCGCTTGTTGGCTCGCGCCTCGAAGGATGGTCAAACTCAGCCCTCTCTCTACGTCAAGCACTTTGGCGCCGGCCGCGTCTTCTACTGCGCGCTCGGACACAACCGGCAGAGCCATGAAGCGCCGGTTGTTGGTCGGCTTTACCGTCGGGGCGTCCAGTGGGCGGCCGGCGTGGCGGTCACGGCCTGAGTGCTGCTCGACCAGATGATGCGACTCCGGCAGACGGTGCGGAAGGAAAGAGCGAATGCATGCCCCGATCGTCCAGATCTCGCTCGACCTGACCTCCATCGAAGAGGCGATCCACACGGCGGAGATCGCCGTGCGCGCCGGGGTGGACTGGTTGGAAGCCGGCACGCCGCTGATTCTGGCCGAAGGTCTGCACGGCGTCCGCGCCTTACGCCAACACTTCCCCGACTACCCGATCGTCGCTGATCTCAAGACGATGGATGGCGGCTACCTGGAAGTGGAAATGATGGCGAAGGCGGGAGCCACCCACTGCGTCGTCATGGGCGTGGC
>DHIZ01000354.1:0-838 GCA_002404055.1 Chloroflexi bacterium UBA4733 | reverse complement strand
GGCTGCGATTACATCATCGTGCATACGGGCTTCGACGAGCGGCGCGAGGTGCTGGGGGCGACGCCCTGGGACGATTTGCCGGCGGTCGTGGCCGCCGTCGACATCCCGGTGCAGGCGGTCGGCGGCTTGCGCCTGGAAGACCTGGACCGCCTCCCCGCCGCCGGCGCGCCGCTGGTGGTGGTCGGCGCGCCGCTCGTCATCGATGCCAACGCCTTTCGGGCAGCCAGCGCCGATGAGGCCCTGGAGGCCGTCCTGCGCGACATTGTCCGGCGGGTGAAGGGCACGGTGCCGGCCGGCTCGTGATACCCGCGGAGGCGCCGACACGGGGGATCAGTAGATGCTCACCTCGTCGACGTCTGCTCGCCCGGCGGTCACCAGCAAACCTATTGCCCCCGCCGACAGCGGCTGGTAGGCGTCCGTCACGCTGAACGCTTGACGCTCATTCAGCCGCGCCGTGATCGTTCCCGCGCCGAACTGTAATGCGAAGCGATACGGCCGGTCCAAATCCCACGGCTCAGCCCGTTCCGCCAGCACCTGTTCCTCCGTTGCGCCACTGGACCCCGGCCCCCGCTTCAAGAGGCGCAGATGGCCGTCTGCCTGCAGCAGCAGCGCGTAGTAGCGCTCCAGGCCCTGGACATGGCCTGCCAGACCGACCTCTTCGGCCATGTGGGGACGGATGATCGCACTGACACGGTAGTCCGCCCACTCCCGCTGCCCCGTTATCGCCAGACCCCGTCCGTCGTTGGCCACGAGTGTGTACATGCTGCCGTGGCGCCCTGCCAGTTGATACAACGCATCAACCCAGGCGCGCCGGCTGGCAGGCCAGCCCCCGCGTGGC
>DHIZ01000417.1 GCA_002404055.1 Chloroflexi bacterium UBA4733 | reverse complement strand
CGCGGTGCGCAGTGGCGCCAGTCTTGTCTCCGTGACCACAATGCCCCTCTTTACAGATCTGGAATTCGCCCGGCACGCCTTGACATCGCGCCGTACATTTGGTTATAATAGTTTCACCCGAATGCGCCCGCGGAGTCAAGGACGTGCGTGGGCATGCTGCGGCGGGCGGGTGGCGGGATGCGACAGAGGGAACCGCGAGGAAGGAGTAGCGGCGATGATTCAGCCTGTGACACGTAGGACACTGTTGCACCACAGCGCTGCCGTGAGTGTCGGCCTCGTGGGGGCAGCGCTTATGGCAGCCTGTGGGACGACGGCGGCCACTACCACATCCACGACCGCCTCGGTGACCCAGACGGCAACCCAGGCCCGGATCAGCACGACCACCGTGGACAAGACCACGGTCTCGACGGCCCCGGCCGCGGCCAGTAGTGCCACCGCCAGCGCCGCGCCGAAGCCAACGGCAACGCCCCAGGTATTGAGCGCGGGCAAGAGGGCGGCGACAAACATCACCTGGTTCATCAACTCCAACGATCAGGATCCCAAGGTGATCGCGCAGAAGTTCCTGCCGGCCTTCCAGCAGCTTCACCCGGACATCTCTGTGGAGGCCACCATCGGGCCGGGCGGCATCATTGACGCGATCGAGAAATACATCACCCTCACCGCGGGCGGGACCGCCCCCGACCTCTTCCTGGTGACCAGGGCGGCTGCGGACCTCGCGCGACAGGGACTCTTCACCGACATCAGCCCGTTGTTGGCCCAGGACAAGTTCGACATCAGCAAATATCCACAGGCGCCCTACAACTACGAGTCCACCTTGGGCGGCAAGGTGTACGGCATTCCGCTCTCCATGCAGGCAGAGGCGATGGCGCTGGCCTATAACCGCGACCTCTTCCGCAAAGCTGGTGTTCCGGAGCCACCCACAAAGTGGGGCGATCCGAGTTGGACCTGGGAGACGTTCGTGGACGCTGCTCGCAAGCTCACCGTGATAAGCAGCGACAACACCGCCTTGACCCAGACCGGCGTCGGCAGTCTCGCCTATGACGTCCACCTGCCGGTGCTCTGGGAGGGAACCTGGGTCTCACCGCGCCTGGATCAGGCGACCTGCGACAGCGAGGCGATGGTCCAAACCTACACCAGCTTCTTCGACCTCGCCAAGCAGTACAAGGTGATGCCCGGCTTCTACGGTCT
Organism: Chloroflexi bacterium UBA4733; assembly: GCA_002404055.1. The sequence goes on along the minus strand of DHIZ01000417.1, from coordinate 38,263 downwards.
CAAGGGGCCGTCGGGGACGAAGGGCTTCCTCAGTGGCATGGTGGGGATGACGACCGTCGGCGGCTGGGAGTTCGGCACCTATCGTGACGCCAAAGTCAGTTGGGGCTTCGCCCCCTGGCCCAAGGCGACGCGCTCCACCTATGCCTACAACCCGGAGGAAGGTAACATCGCCAAGACCTCCCGCCATGTTGACGCGACCTGGACCTTCCTGAAGTGGATGGACGACACCTCCCGCTACGCCACCACGTTCGGCTTCATGCCGGTGGTCGTCGCCGACGCCGTCAAGTGGGCTCAGGACTACTACTCCGGCCAGCCGACCGTGCGTCCGCAGGTGCTCACCGACGCCCTCGCTACCGCGCAGCCGACGGACCCCATATTCCTGCTACCCGGTGCGGACGCCTTCGTGCGGGCGACTATCGAGCCGGCGCTGTCCAAGCAGATCCCGGGTGGCGCCGACGTCCGCACCACCTTGCAGAGCATCAAGGGTCCCCTACAGCAACTCGTGACACAGTGCGCCTGCTCCGGCACCGCGCCATCCTACTGATGCCGTGGCATGCACCGATTTTCATGCCCACATCCGCCCTTTCCAGAACCCTATCCCTGCGGGCTCAGAGTACGCCGTACTTAGCGTAGACCTCGGTCAGCGTCAGGCCCTGTTCCAGCGCGGCGCGGGTGCGATTTTCACCCTCGACCTTGGCCAGCGCCTGTTCGATCGCGGCTGCCTCGACCGCGCGGGGCACGACAACCAACCCGTCGATGTCGCCCACGACCAGATCGCCTTCGTGGACGATGACGCCACCGCAGGCGATGGTACCGCCGTACTCCACCACCATCGACCGCCCGGCGGAATCTAAGGGGGACATGCCGGTGGCGAACACCGGAAAAGCCATGGCCTGGATGCGCCGCACGTCGCGCACGTAGCCGTCCACCACGGCGCCGCGCGCCCCTCGCCCAAGCGCCGCGGTGGAGAGTAACTCGCCCCAGAAGCAAGTGCGGGTTGATGGTCCCGTGGCGGCCAGCAACACGTCGCCCGGCTTGAGGGTATCGACGGCTTCGATTTCCAGCCGGTAGGGGTCCGGCTTCAGTTCGTACACGTCCACCGTCAGCACAGTATGGGCGCGACCGACCAGGGTCGCCACCGGCCAGACCGGCCGCAACCGCGCTTGCATCGCCTGGTCACGAAAGCCCAACTGATCCAGCACATCGGAGAGCACCGCGCTGTACAGCCGTTCGGCCACGAGATCCAGCAACTCGGCATCAACCGTCGGTAATGGCATCGGTGCTTCTTTCTCCACAAGCAGCCGGCACCGCCACCGGCAGCACTCGTCGCTCGTTCTTCACGATCTTCAATTGGCTTCGTTGCCTTGCAACTCTACCGCCATACGGTGGATGCCCGCCGTCAGCCCGCCATCGACCGGCAGGACCGCGCCGCTGATCCAGGACGCTTCCTCCGAAGCCAGGAAGAGAACGGCCCGCGCGATATCCTCCGGTTCCCCCACACGACCCAACGGATACCAGCGGGCCAGTCGATCAAACACTTCGGGGGTGCGCTCCAGCGTGGCCTGCCAGATGGGGGTACGCACGGTGCCGGGGCAAATGGCGTTGGCGCGGATGCCGCCGGGACCGTGCCGGGTAGCCACGTTCAGGGTGAGGTTGATCAAACCGGCTTTGGCGGCGCTGTAGGCCTCGTTGCCCAGGCCGAGCAGGGCGTTGACCGAGGCGATGTTGACGAAGACGCCACGTCGCCGCGCCAGCATCGCCGGCAACGCCGCCTGGGTCAGGAAGAAAGGCGCCTTCAGGTCGACGGCAAGAGTTTGCTCCCACTGCGCTTCATCGACAGCAAGGACGCCGTCGGGGCTGGACACCGCGGCATTGTTGACGACCACATCAAGCTGCCCATAGATCTGGAGTACGGCAGCAATGATCGGCGCGGCGCTGCCGGCAGCGCCAAGATCGGCATGCAGGTAGGTCCCCTCTCCGCCGGCCTGACGGATCAGCGCCAGCGTTTCCGCCCCCTGCTGATCCTGGCGATCGACGATCACCACCCGCGCTCCTTCGGCCGCGAAGAGCAAGGCGATGGCCCGGCCAATGCCGGAGGCCCCGCCGGTGACCACGGCCACCTGCCCATCCAGACGCTGCATCGATTTCCTCCATCCCTCTGATCACGGTCGGCCATTTTCGAACGGCATCGGGACCCCGCTCACTTACGACGCCGCTGCAGCTGCGGAATGGGCAAGATCCGGCCGCTGCCCGCCGCCTCCCGCGCCAGCAGTCCCGGCAGACTGAACATCACGGCGTCGTAGACATCAATGGGCGGTGGGGAATCGGTCCGAATAGCTTCCAGAAATGCCGCCACCATCCGCCACTCTGCCGTGCCGTGGCCGCCCAGCCTCGCCGCTGCCGGCAGGTTGGGGAAATCAGTGCCGATGGGTAGCGCGACCGGACGTTGCAACTGCGGCAGATCGCGCGACCAGAAGCGGGGTTCATCCTTTCCCACCCAGCCGGTGTCCAGAGAGGCCCGCGTGCCAAAGAGGGTGTAGCGATGCCCCCCCCAGTGGGCGTTGGCAAAGGAGCAGGTCACCCGGGCGATGCCCCCGTTGTCGAGTTTGAAAATCGCTGTCTGCAGGTCCGGCATCGCTGTGTCGAAATGCGCTCCGGTGCTCATACAGGACACCTCGGTCGGGTAGGCGCCGCTGATCCAGAGCAGCGGTCCCAAGCTGTGCGTGCTGTAGACAATAGGCTCGAGCGAGGCGCGCCAGGTCGGCGTGCCATCAGCAGCGCGGCGGAGGTCGGGGATGTCATGGATGTACTCCGCCTCGCCGCAGAGCAGCTCGCCGAAGACGCCACGGCGGTAGTACTGCTGGGCAGCGTCGACGAATGCCCAGTAGCAACAGTTCTCGGCCAGCATGTAGTGCCGCCCGCTGCGCTCGACCGCCTGAATCAGCAGCTCGCATTCGTCCATCGTGGTCGCTGCGGGCACCTCCGAGAGCACGTGGACGCCGGCCTCGAGCGCCTCGATCGAGTGTGAGACGTGGAATGGCAACGGCGTTGCCACCACGAGGAGGTCGAGATCGTTGCGGAGGAGCTCACCAAGCGTGGTGGCGCCACGCGCCACGCCAAACTCGCGGCAGACGCGCTCCAGGCGCTGAGAGTCCGCGTCGGCGACCGCAACCAACTCGACTCCCTCCATGGCCTGGAGCAGACGAACGAAGTTGAGACCGCGCCGCAGGCCCAGCACGCCGGCGCGTAGCGGAGTTGCCGGGCTCACCATTCGATCAAAGTCTTCATGTGCTGGTCCGCCCGGGAATGAGGGACGGCTCCGCCTCCTCTTCGATCCGGCAATCCTTCAGCCCTTTCATCACAATACTGCGCATGGTCCCTCCCAGTCTATCCTATCCACCAGGCGAGTAATGTCATCCTGAGTACGGGAGTACGGCGGGCGACGTTCGGCTGCGCTGGCGATCAGAACGGCAGGTCGGCGCTCACTTCTTCAGCTGCTGCTCCAGCAGTGCCGTCATGGCCGTTTGTACGCCGTCAAGCAGGTCGCGCGGGGCCCCCTTGCCGGCGATTGCGTCGCTCTCGGCCTTGCCAATGGCCGTGCTGTATTGTGCCGACATCGGCAGCACAGGCCAGAACTTGCTGCCAGCGCCGGCGACATCGGTGAACACCTTGAGATAGGGCGCCATGCGGTTGTTGGCCCCGATGTTCTTTTCCACCTGGGAGAGGAAGTCAGGGAAGGACTTGAGAACGCATGGCCCGTTGATCGTCTCAGCGCCCATCAGCGCCGCCTGATCGTAGAAGGCGTACTTGACGAAGTCCCATGACTCCGCCGCATGCTTGGCGCCGGTGGGGATGCCGTAGTCCCAACCCTGGATCAGATAGCGGCTACGCTCCTCGGGCGTCCCATCGGGCGTGGGATCGTAGGCGATGCCGTACGCGAGACCTGCTGAAAATTTGTCGAGCGGCTCATACGCCCAGAAGCCAGTATTGAGGAACGCTTGCTTATTGGTGCCGAACCCGCTGCCTGTCTTACTATACGAGGGCATGTTCTTGGTGAAGGCGTCGATCTTCGCCTGGTCCCAGCGTTTGGCCATGCTCACTTCCCACTCTAACGCTTTGATATTGTTCGGGTCATTGGCCGTGAGCTTGCCGGTACCTTCGTCGTAAAAGCCGCCGCCCATGAGAAAGGCATTCTGCTGCAGTCCGAACACCCTCGGCGGGATGCCCATCATCGTGTAATTGCCGGCGGCGTCGGTCCTATACAGCTTGTTTGAGAAGCTCTCCAGTTCCGGCAAGGTCCTGGGCGGCGTTTCGGGGTCAAGCCCTACCATGCGGAAGGTTTCCTTGTTCCAGAACAGCACGATCCAGTCGGAGCCGCCCGGCAAGGCGTAGGTATGCCCCTGGTACTGTGCAGCTTGCCACATGGCAGGGATAAAGTCGGTCGGCTTCATACCGGACTGTTGGAGGTACTTATCGAGCGGCAACTGTGCGCCCTGGAAGGCCATTTCGGGCAGAAAGACGTAGTTCGTGTAGTTGGCGTCGGGCGGCGCGCCGCCAGCGATGGCGGCGGTGAGTTGATCCTGCGGCTTGGTCATCCACTTCCAGGTGATCATCACCTCTGGATGCGCTTGGGTGTAAGAGTCGCCGATCTTTGCCATGTCCTTGTTGTAAATATCGCCCCAGTCGGCATTCCAGACGTCGAGCGTCAACTTGGCCGCGGATACGGCTGCCGCGGCACTGGGAGCTACTGTGGGAGCGGTCGTCGGCGCAGCAGTTGGCACAGCCGTCGGGACAATCGTTGCTACGGTCGTCGGCGCAGTCGTCGGCACGGCTGTGGGGGCCGTCGTTGCTGCGGGGGCCGGCGCGGTGGTGGCGGTGGCCGGTGCGTTGTTGGTGGTTGCCGGAGCCGTACCACCGCAGGCCGCCAGTACCCCTACGCCGACCAGACTTGCCATGCCCGAGGCGAGGGCCAGTACGGAGCGACGGCTCAACCGTCGCGGGTCAGCGCGATACCTCATCTGATGTACTCCTCTCCCTGATGATACCGAAGGCGCAGAACACCTACGCCCTACATTCCGTGCGAACTGTAAAGTCTGGTGCGGACGTGGCGTTCACGTCGTGTCCTTCGGCTGCCCGTTTGACCCCATTCTGCTCAAGGAGGTCGCGGAAGCTCAGCCAAACCCCTTGCTGGACGACGACCGTCGTGCCGAGGATGGTCTCTCGCACCAGCCGGCTAGCCTCCTGTCCGTCATGGCGAGCGATCGCTTCCAGAATACCCAGGTGCTCATCTCGCCACGCGCCGGTCGTGAGCCCGTGTGCCAGCTCATAGTGGATGATGCGCGTGACGTCGTCCATCAACTGCGAGAAGACATGCGCGAGCCGCCGGTTACCCGACGCTTTGGCAATGCCGACATGAAACCGGCGGTTGAGCTCGACGGCGCGCGCAAAGCGCGCGGCGCTGATCTCTTCCGTCCCAAAACCGACGAGCTCCCGTAGCGCCGCCACCTCTTCTGCGGTACAGCGTTGCGCGGCCGCTTCCGCGAGAGCCGGCTCGATCAGCATGCGCACCTCGTAGGCCTCGAAGATGTCGGCAGTGCTGATGTCCGTCGCAAAGTGTCCCACCCGGGGTTCAATCCGAACCAGGCCACGGTCCCGTAACGCGAGCAAGCTCTCACGCACCGGCGTGCGACTCATGCCCAGTTCATGGGCCAGCGTTGCTTCGTCGATCGGGTCGCCAGGGGCGATGACGTTCGACACGATGCGTTGGCGCAACTCCTGAAAAGCGCGCTGAGTGTAGGTATCTCGCACCGGCACGGCCCTAATTAAAGCCATCAATCCTCACCACATTCAGCATCGCCACCCCTTGACAGTCAGCTGGCACTGTGATATATTACCACTATATCACTTCGTGCTTCTATTGTCAAGGTTAAGATACGGAGAGCATGATCATGGCAACACAGTTAGCAAGCAAGACGACTAGGCGCGAGGCGTTGCGCACGCTCGGTCGGTTCGGTGCAGGCGGCACTGCCATGGCGCTACTCGCCGCTTGCGGTGGTCCCGTCAGCGCCACGGCAACCGTGGCATCAACTGCGGCCAGCCAACCAGTCGCAAGTTCAGCCGCTACGACCGCGGCCACCAGCGTCGCCAGTAGTAGCGCGGCAGCGGTCAGCGTTGTCACTACCGCCGCCAGCACCGCCTCAGCCGCCAGCAGCGCGGCGGCGGCGGTCGCAGCGGTGGCCAGTGCACCGGGATCTGCCGGCGTGACGCTCAACTTCTTGCATTGGTGGACCGTTGCCGTCAGTGCCAATGATCCCGCCTACATGGCGTGGGCTTTCGCCGAGTTCAAGAAACGTTCCGGCATCACGGTCAACCCGATCGAGGCCAAGCCGGTCGGTGACACCTATACAAAGTTTGTGGCGGGGGTCATGGCGGGTGACCCGCCTGATGTCTCTTTCACGTCCGTTGTCTACGGGCGCGACATGTACGATCAGGGCCTGGTGGCGGAGCTGGACTCCTACGTAGCCAAGGCGCCCGACGTGCAGGACGACAAGTACTTTGCAGCGTCCAAGCAATTTCGGCAGGCGCGCGGGCACACCTTCGGCATCCCGGTCATGGGGCCGGAATCGCTCTGCCTGGGTATCAACCAGGACCTCTTTAAGGCCGCCAGCCTGGATCCGCAGGGCGCGGACATCAAGACCTGGGACGATCTGGTGCGCGTAGCACAGAAGCTCACCAAGACCGGCGCCGACGGTAAGGTCACCGTCTCCGGCCTGGCCATGCCGAATAGCATGGACCTGGCGACATTTACCGGCTTCGTGGAGTCGACCGGTCACCCGCTCTATGACGCTGAGCAAAACGCCGCCTACTTCAATGCGCCGGAGACAGTCGCGGCGCTGCAGTATCTGACCGACCTGGCGAATAAGCACAACGTCAGCCCACCGTTGTCCCAGCAAGACCGGGCGGGCGGGGAGGCGGCGTTGGTAGCCGGAACAGCAGCGATGGAATTTGACGAAAGCGCCATGGGAGCGTTCGCGACGATTACCAAGGCGACAAACTTGAAGTGGTGGATGGCGCCCTACCCGCAGGCCCCAACGGGCAAAGGTCCGGCCACCGTCACCTGGATCAACTTCACGGTCATGCCGAAGAACGGCAAGCACCCGGCGGAAGCGTTTGAGTTCCTACGCTTCTTCTGCGGCCCGGACGCCGCCCTCAAGAAACTGGAGATGCTGAACGCGGTCGCGCCCCGCCTCGACCTCTACACCACGCCGCAGTGGGCGGGCGTGGTCAAAGCGCTGCCGGCCCAGCAAATGATCCCCGAAATCGCCAAGCTACCCGGCGTCTATCCCTATCACCACAACGCGGACCAGGGCAAACAGATTGTCCCGCTGCTCACGAACGCCTACACGGGCAAGACGGACGTCAAGACGGCCCTTGACGAGGCCCAGCGTCTGGCCGACACCATCTTTGCCCAGAAGTAGCGCCGAAGGGAGCCAGGAGTACCACATGTGGGCTGGGTTTCACGCCGCCGACATCACCCCCGCGCTCGGCATGGAGCAGCCGGGCGGCTACGGTAAGAGCTACATTAGGGCTATCCACGACCCCCTGAAGGTGCGGGCAGCGGTGCTGGAGCAGGACGGCACGGCGCTAGCGCTGGTGGGGATCGACACCTGCGCACTCCCCTTCGCCCCGAGCTTCATGGCGCGGATCCGGCGAGAGGTCGAACAGGCCTGCAGCATCCCAGGCGCCAATCTGCTGCTCGGCGCCTCGCACACCCACAGCGGCGGACCGTTGAGCTGGTACGACCCGGCGGAGTTCGCCGGCTCGCCGGACCTCGTGCAACGACTGGCGCGGGACTACTCCACCATTCCCGATCCGCTGTATGTGGACTGGGCGGCATGCCAGGTCGTCACGGCGGTGGCCGAGGCGCACCGGAAGCGCCAGGAGGCGCTCCTCTCGGTAGGGGTCGGCCGCGAGGAGCAATCCAACTTCAACCGACGCTTCCGCATGCGGAACGGCCGCGTCTACACCCACCCCGGCAAAGGCAACCCGGACATTATCGAGCCGGCGGGGCCGATCGATCCGGAAGTCGGCGTGCTGGGAGCATGGAACAGCCGGGGCGAGCTGCTGGGCTGCCTCGTCAATTTCGGCTGCCACTGCACCACCTTCTCCGGCGCCATCTCGGCGGACTACGTCTGCTATCTGGAACGCACCATTCAGGGTGTGTTCGGACAGCAAGCGGAGGTCGTCTTCCTGCAGGGCGCCTCCGGCGATGTGACGCAGGTGGCCAACCAGTCGCTACGGGCACGAGAGCGGGAGAGCGGAGAAGCGTCAAGCCGGCTGGTCGGCACCCGCGTCGGCGCGGAAGCGGTCAAAGTGCTGGCCACAGCCGAACCCGGTGAACTGCAGCCACTGGGCGCGCTGACGCGCACCCTGCGCCTCCGGCGCCGCCGGCCAGGCGCTGCCCGACTGGAGCAGAGCCGCCGGCTGGTCGAAGAGGGGCTCGCCGGTGACAAGCTCGACACGGCCTGGACCTTCGCCAAAGAGATCGTGATGCTCGATGCCTTGATTGCCCGCGAGCCGGAGGTGGAGGTCGAGCTGCAGGCGCTGCAGGTTGGTCCCGTGGTGTATCTGGCCAATCCCAGCGAGACCTTCGCTGAGACGGGAGAGCGCCTGAAGGCCGGCTCGCCTTTCCCTCTCACCTTCGTCGTCTCCCTGGCCAACGGCTGTGCCGGCTACGTCCCGCCGGCTTCAGCCTTCGCCCCCAACGGCGGCGGCTATGAAACGGTCCTGACCACCTACTCCAACCTCGAGTTGTCGGCCGAGGAGCAGATCGTCGCTGCCAGCCTGGACCTGGCGCGGCAGTTCACCCCCAGCCAGGTTCCTCAGCCCCCGCAGGTGGAACGGCCCGGCGAACCCTGGAGCTATGGCGTGCTTGGTCCGGACGTGGAGTAAGGTACCGGCTAGCGGGGTCCGGCGGTGTCCAGGCGAGTGATGCCGCCCTATCGTGCGGCTCGAAAGGGAAACAATAGGTGGCACGGGTCAGGGTAGCGCTCATCGGCTGCGGGGGCATTGCCAGGGGGCACATCAGCGCCTATCAGGCCATGGCAGACCGGAGCGAGTTGGTCTACTGCGTGGATGTTGACGAGACCAAGGCGCGCGCCTTCGCCGAGCAGGGCCAGTGCCGCTGGGCCACCGACTACCGTGCCGTACTCGATGAGGTGGATGCCGTGGACATCTGCACGCCGCCGCACCTGCACGCACCCATTGCCATCGTCGCGGCCTCGCGCGGCAAGCACGTCCTCACCGAAAAAGTGATGGCAATCACGCTGGAGGAAGCGGACGAGATGATCCGCGTCGCCGAGGCCAACCGCGTCAAGTTGATGGTGGCCTATGTGACCCGCTTCGATCCTATTTGGCATCAGCTTCACGCGGCCGTTGAGCAGCACTCGATGGGCCGCCCGTACCTCGTTACCTGCCGGACGGAGCACGCGCCCGGCCTGGCCGCTTGGCGCTCAAATTGGGAGACCTTCCCTATGGGCTGCTTGCTTTCCCATGGCTGTCATTACGTGGACCAGATGATCTGGAACTTCGGAGAGATCGTCGCAGCGTCCTCAATGGGTACGAACACGGTGCGCGGCCCGGCGCTAGCGCGTGAGGACACCGCCGTTGCCAATTTTCGTTTCGCCAATGGCATGCTGGGCAACTTCATCTGCAGTTGGGCCGCTCGTCACACCAACCTCTACATCGAATTCGACGTCTACGGTACCGAGGGGTTCCTGCGCCTGTTGTATGATACGGACGGCGTTCGCCGGCTGGAGCGGTACGTGGGCAAGGAACAGACGACGCTCTACGAGTTCAATCCCCGCCAGCCGGGCTCCGACACCGGCCCCAAGAACTTCGTCGGCGAATGCGAGCACTTCATCGACTGCATCGTCCACGACAAGGAGCCGTTCACCAACGGCCGCCAGTCCCGCCAGTCGATGGCGGCCATCCTGGCCGCCTACGAGGGTGACGACGAGGACCGCATCATCCGGCTGGACCCGGCGGCGCACTACGCTGCCCATCGGGACAGCTGGGAGCGGCAGGCCGTGCCTGCGAGCGGCTCAGCAGTGGTGTAGGATGGCGCCGGCGCCAAGGGAGAATACGGATGGCAGGTGAGGATGAGAGGTTGCGCGTGGGCGCGGCACGGGCGGTGATCACGCCGCCCTTGGGGGTGTCGCTGGCCGGCTCCTACACCGACCGGCGCGCCGACGGGGTGCGTGACGACCTCTATGCGCGGGCGATGGTGATCGACGATGGCGCCACGCAGGTGGCGATCGTCAGCGTGGACGTCATCGGCGTGCGCAGCGCCACAACCGCCGGCGCTCGCCGCCTGATTGAGCACGGCTGCGGCATCCCCGGCGACAACGTGCTGATCGCCGCCACCCATAACCACTCCGGACCGCTCACGCGCGAGCTCGTCGCCAGTGGCCTGGCTGGGGAAACTGACGAGCCCTACCTCGCACTGCTGGAGCGCCAGATCGCCTCAGCCGTGGAACTGGCCTACCGCCAGCGCCTTCCGGCCAGGCTCCGTCTCACCCTGGGCGAGGAACAGGGTCTCGCCTTCAACCGGCGCTTCCTCATGCGCGGGGGGCCGGCGCGGACCAATCCGGGCAAGAGGAATGCTGACATACTCCGCCCCGCCGGTCCCGTGGACCCGCGGGTGTGGACGCTGACGGCGCTGCCGATTCAGGACGGCATCCCATTGGAAGGCCCGGAGGCCGTTCCGCCCCATGTCCTGCCGCTTGGCATTCTGGTGAACTTCGGCCTGCACCCGGCTATCGCTGGCGGCGCCGTCATCGGAGGAGATTTCCCCCACTTCCTCGAACGCGGGGTACAGCGCCTGCTCGGTCCGTCAGGTAACGGCGCCACGCCACCTGCTGGCCTCGTCCGCACGGCCACTGCCAATCCCGCCGTCCCCGTCGTCGTGTTCGCCAACGCCCCGTGCGCCGACGTGAACCACCTGGACATCTCCCACGCCGAGCCTCAGGCGGGCTTCGCCGAGGCGGCTCGGGTGGGCACGGTCCTGGCTGCTGAGGTGACGAAGACGGCCTGCCGCCTGGTGGCGCCGTGGGAGGCCACCGGTAGTTTACTGATCCGTGGCGCCCGCCGTTCCGTTGACTTACCGTTGCGCCGGCCCACGCCGGAGCAAGTCGCCTGGGCACGGCAAGCAGCGCGAGGGCGTATGACGATGGCGCCCGGCGCCGGATTAGAAGTGGTGGAAGCGCAGCGTATCCTGGCACTGGCGGACGGATGGACCGGCGAGACGCATACCACCGAGGTGCAGGCGCTGGCCATCGGCGATGACCTGGCGATTGTCGGCTTGCCGGGGGAGATTTTCGCCGATCTCGGGCTAGACCTGCGCGCCCGTTCTCCGTTCCCGTACACGCTGGTGCTCGGCCTAGCCAACGAAGCCATCGGCTACGTGCCCTCGCGCCACGCCTACGAGGAGGGCGGCTACGAGCCCACATCCAGCCGGTTGCAGCCGGGCGGCGGGGAGCGCCTCGTTGCGGAGGCGCTGGCACTCCTCACCGGCATGCGCGGTGCGATAAAGCATGCCGGCGTGGTGCCGGCGTAGTAGACGAGAGGACGACATGGCGGAGTTAGGGTTTGCGCTGATTGGCTGTGGGGGCATGGGCCGGAGTGAGGCAAAGCTGCTCTACCAGATTCCCCAGGCGCGCTTGGTCGCGGTCTGTGATGTTCAGGAAGATGCGGCGCAGGCCTTTGGCCGGGAGATGGCCGTCCCGGCCTACACCAATCTGGCCCCGGTGCTGGCGCGTAGCGACGTTAGCGCAGTGATGGTGACGACGCCCAACACCATGCATACCCAACTGGTGCTGGATGCGGCAGCGGCCGGCAAGCACATCTTCTGCGAGAAGCCGATGGCGATGACGGTGGCAGAGTGCGATCGTATGATCGCCGCTGCCGAACAGCATGGCGTGCGCCTGATGGTGGGCCACGTGCTGCGCCTCTTGCCGCTCTTCGACCGAATCGTGGAACTGTTCGATAGCGGCATTCTGGGCCGGCCGGTGGCGGCGCAAATCACGCGCATCGGCGGTTTTCCCTCGGCTGTGCCTGAGTATCGTCGCACGAGGAGCGGCTCAGGCGGACTGCTGTATGACGTCACGGTGCATGAAATCGACCTGCTCCACCGACTCTGCGGCCTGACCCGTTCCGTCTATGCCCACATGGACCGCTCAGTGGTGCAAGGCATCGACTATGAAGACACCCTTCAGTTGCAACTCGGCTTCCGGTCGGGGGCCATGGCCGGCGTCTTCGAGAGTATCGCTTCTAGCGTGTCCGCCTTCACCGGAACCATCATCGCGGAGCGCGGCACGCTGCAGTTCGACCATGGGGCGGGACATTTGCGCTATCAGACCGCCGGTAGCACCGAGTCGGTGAGCGAAACCGTCACGGCCAGGGACCGGGAGAACGGGTACCTGAAAGAACTGCGCAGCTTCACGGAGTGGGTTCTTGACGATCGACCGCCGTTGCTGACGGCCGTCGAGGGCCGCGCCGCCATCGCCGTCGCCGAGGCGGCCTATCAGTCGGCCGCGACCGGGCAGCCCGTCCAGGTGACGCACCGATGAGCACAGCCGTTCCGCAGGTCTACCTGAACAGTTTCAACTACCGCGGCTACCCCTTCGAGCGGGCCTTGCAGCAGGCAGCGCAATTTGGCTACGACGGTGTGGAACTGTGGGCCGGCCATTATCAAATCGACACCGTCGAACAGACCTTGGCAGCGGTACAACCGCTGGCGCAGCGACTGGGGATCGCCGTGCCGGTGCTGAATCTGAGCGGTAACGTCATCGGCGACGATGCCGCCGAGCGCGCCGCCCGACTGCACCGCCTGCGGGAGATCGTCCGCCGGGTCCCGGATCTCGGCGTACGGATCATCAACGGCTACGCCGGCTCGATCATCGTAGAGCGCCATGACTGGGCCCGGAACGGCTCAGCTGCGGCGACGGAGGAGCACTACGCTCGCGCCGTCGACGCCTACCGCGACCTGGGCGCCGTGGCGGCGCATGCCGGCGTCGTTTTGACGCTAGAGGTCCACATGAACACGATCCACGACACTGCGGCCAGCGCGGCACGCCTCCTGGACCACATCGGTATGCCGGCCGTGCGAGCCAACTTCGATCCCGGCAATATGTACGGGACCCGCTCCGCTGAGCCGGCCCTAGAGGCTATCGCCATTCTGGGCGCTCGCATCGCGTATGTCCACGTGAAGAACGCCCGCCGTGTCTCCTATCTGCTGGTCGGGATCGATTACCACTTCGACCTGGCCGGCGGCGACCTCGACTACTTCCAGATCGTGCAGGCGCTGCACCAGACCGGCTTTCGCGGTCCATACGGCATCGAGTACTCCGGTGCCGGCGACCGCTCGGTGGCGAGCCGTCGCGACGTTGCCTACCTGCGCTCGTTGCTGGCGGCCGTGGCGAGCGAGCACGTACATGCACCTGTGGCGACGACTCATCAGGAGCCGGTGTAAGCTGTTCTGCCCATCTCAACTGCGGGGAGGGCGCCATGCAAATGCCTGGGAGGCACGTCGCGTCACGCCAGATCAGCGCCAGCTTTGAAGCACCGGCACCGTCATATAGTAAGAGTGCGCAATACTGGCGCAGCGTATCATAGAGGAGACCGACGTGGCCGAGCAACCGACAGGCCTACGTATGCTGCGACCAGACCTGGAAGGGTTACCGCCGCTCGCTCCGGTGCTGGCGGCGCTCCCCGACGGCTATACCATGCGCACCTATCAGCCCGGCGACGAGGCGGCGTGGGCCGCGCTGATGAACGCCGGAGACATGGGCTTCTGGGATGTCGAGACGACGCGACAGAAGCTGACCGGTCTCCCCTTCCCGCAGTTCGATCCTGCCGGGCTATTCCTGGTGGTGCATGGTCCGCAGCAGCAGATCGTCGGCTCCGCCTGTGCCTGGCTGGCCGACCCGGCAGAAACGGAACTGGGCATCCTGCACATGGTGTGCGTGCTGCCGGAACACCGCGGGCGGCGGCTCAGTTATGCCCCCTGTCTGGCAGTGTTGCACCGCTTCCGGGAACGGGGCCTGCGCCGCGTGCGCCTGAACACCGGCGCCCATCGTTTGGGCGCCGTGAAGGTCTATCTGGAGTTGGGCTTCCAACCCGTCTACCAGCGCCCCTGGCACCCCGAGCAGTGGCAGGAGATTGTGGCGAAGCTGGGCTGGTCGCTGCCGCTCGCCCCGGTGGTGGAAACACTATAACTCAAGCGGACCGTGCCGCTGCAAACTCGTACAGCGGGACAGTACGTTCCGGGGGGCCGTCAAGCCACCGGAGTTGCTCGAGACGTTCGATCGTATCTGGGCTGAACAGCACATCCCCGCAGACCGTGCAGACTTCAGCAGGGATGTGATCAATGACCATAATTCGCCCCTCCCGGCCTACTGCCCGTGTCACTTCTCGGCCTTCGTACTCACCCGGGCATCCGGCGATTGTACATCTCATCAGCGACTCCTTGTCACGATCCACGCCTCATCAGGCGCCCATGACCCTCACTCCAACCCGAGCAACTCCAGGCTGGGCCGGGTGATGATGCGCTCTATCTCGTCTTCCGGGATCGGCAGCAGCCCCGTCCGGCGCGGTAGATCGTTCAGGCTGCGCAGCCCATCCATCGTCTCCTGCGGCGTCGCAGCCGGGAAGTCGGAGCCGAACAACAGCTTGGGCAAGACTCCCCACTCAGTGGCCAGACGCATGCAGTCGTACCATGACCACGGTCGGTAGAACAGGGCGGAAATATCGGCGTAGACGTGGGGGTGCTTGCGGATCACGGCGATGCAATCCCGCTGCCAGGGGTGCCCCATGTGCGCCAGGACGATGCGCAGCCGGGGGCAGGCGATGGCGAGGCGATCCCAGTGGCGCGGGTGGGCCCAGTCTAGCTCCGCGAACTGCTCCGGCGAGGCGCCCGTATGGAAGAGCACCGGCAAGCCCAACTCTTCGGCCCGCCGGTAGAGGCGCAGCGCAGCGGCGTCGAGCGGATCGAAGTGCTGATAGTTCGGGCCGAACTTGATGCCCCGCAACCCCAGGTCCGAGCGCGCCCGCTCCAACTCCTCCAGGGCGTCCGGCGCGAACGGGTGCAAGGTCATAAAGCCGATGAACTTGCCGCCCTGTTCGCGCACGAAGCGCGCAGTGTCATCATTGACCTGGCGGGCCGGCGTACGCCAATCGCCAACGGCATCGGGCCGCGGGTCACCGGCGATATTGAAGCAGATCACCCGCTCCACCGACGCCATGGCCTGCAGGTACGCATCGGCACTTTGCACCCACTCTACCGGCTTGTCCGGACGAGACAGCGTGTTGATCCGGCTCTGAACGTCGTCCGCTGCCTGGAGCAAAGGCACGTGGGTGTGTACGTCGATGATCATGGCCACCTCCAAATTCTCGTGGCGATTCAAGCCCGCCCCCGGCGACCTATGGAAGTTGTCGAAATACTCCGGGGATCCGTAGGGGCAGGTCCCCGTGCCTGCCCTGGCCCGGTGGCCAAACGCGCTTGACGGTTGACAAGCCACCAGGGCAGGCACGGGGACCTGCCCCTACGAAGCGAAACCCTTGAACAAATTGACCGCCTCCATCAGTCGCCGGGAACAATGCCAACCATAGTAGCTTCCAAAAAAACTCGCGCCCTGGCCAGTTCCTGATCGATACCTTCCGGCGAGGACTGCGGCAGGATGCGCTCGACGAGCAACGGGCCATCGAAGCCGGCGGATGCCAGGATGCGGAACATGCGGGCGTGGT
Organism: Chloroflexi bacterium UBA4733; assembly: GCA_002404055.1. The sequence continues at coordinate 22,459 of DHIZ01000417.1, read as the reverse complement.
CGACGTCGCCCTCGCCCGGCGTTGGGAAGTTGCCTTCGGCCCGGGCGCCGCGATGATCTTTAATGCAGACGCTTTTGACCAGCGGCGCCACGCCGGAGCGTTCCAGGTCGTCTTCGGAGTCGATCCCTTCGTAGAAGCGGACGTTGCCGGCATCCCAGCAAGCGCGCACTGCCGACGAACCAACGCGCCCGATCAGGTCTACCAGGTCACCGCCGGTGGCCGTGGCGCCCGTATGCGGCTTGAGCACGATCGTGACACCGCGCCGCTCGGCCTCCCCGGCGGCTGTCCCCAGGAAGGCCAGGAAGCGTTCTACCTCGCCGTACCAGCGCATTTCCGGCTTGCGTTCTGTGGGGAACTTGCTGTACGGCCAGGGTCCCGCCGCTTGCAGGAGCGGCATTCCCAGCGCCGCACAGCAGTCCAGGTCGGCCAGCAGCGCCTCCCGCTGCTCCAGCGCACCGCGCCGGGCGAAGATGGTGAGAGGGGTCAGACCGTAGTTGTCCAGCAGGGAACGCAAAGTCGCCAACTCGCTGGATGTGACATCGCGCGAGAGGACCGGTCCTCCCGCGTGCTCGGTCCAGAGGCCAACTCGCCGGTAGCCGGCGGACGCAATGCCGGCAAAGGCGCGTTCCATGCTTTCCTGCCGGTAGGGCAAGGTGTGCGCGCCGAGGTGGAATGATGCGGTACTCATAGAGCGGGTTCACTTTCTTTCCTACGATGGGCAACGACCGGCGAGCCGGGCGCCTTCACGCTGGCGCAACGAACCAATGATACGCCTAACGACGGGGCAACGGAAGGGCGAAGTGGTCGCAATAGGCAGCCAGCCCGAAGTACCGGCGGCGTGCAGCCTTTACCCATGCCAATCCAGTTCTTGTCCGATGGCGAGCAGCAGGATGCGCCCTGTCTATTACTGTTCTCTTGTTTGTGCTTCTCTATTCCGTGTGATAGGATTGTGACGTTGCAATGTGACGTCACAAGGGAGGCGACCTGACGACGATACATGATGTCGCCGCGGCAGCCGGCGTCTCCCAGAGCACCGTTTCCAACGTCTTTGTCGGCCGGGTCAGCGTGCGTGACCAGACACGCACCAAAGTGCTGGAAGCCGCCCAGCACCTGGGCTACCAGCCCGATGGTCCTGCCCGGACCTTGCGGACCGGACGGTCGCGCACGCTCGCCCTCTGCGTTCCCTTCATCACCAACCCCACCATCGCTGCCATCATTCAAGGCGCCAGTCGCTGCGCCCATGCCGCTGGGTACGTCCTGACGATCGCTGCCCTGGAAAACGACGTGTCCCTGGAACGGAGCCACCTGGACTTGCTGCTACGCCAACGAGTGGCCGCGGTCATCACGTTGGCAGCAGGCGACGACCCTGCCGCCTACCTGCCAATACAAGAGTCCGGCGTGCCAGTCGTCTTCGTCGATCGCCGGCCACCAGACATTGTCGCGGACTTCATAACACCCGATCACGAGGCCGGCACCCGCGAGGCCGTCCAGCATCTCCTGGCGACCGGCCGTCGGCGCATCGCCCTGCTGGCCGGGCCACTGACGATCGGCTCCAGCCTGGCCCGTGCCGCAGGCTATCAGGCGGCCCACGCTGCTGCCGGCATGCCCACTCCTGCCGGACTCATTCGCTACGGCCTGCGGACCAGTGGCGATGCCGGCGCCGCCACTGCCGAGTTGCTCGATGCTGACGAAGCTCCTGACGCCGTCGTCGCCGGCAATGCCAGCCTGACGCTGGGCGCTCTCGCTTGCTTACGGGACCGCCATCGCCAAATACCGGACGAAGTCGCGCTGGTTGGCGCCGGTGACGTGGAGTGGGCACGCCTGGTCGAGCCACCGCTCAGCATGATCGAAGTCCAGGCTGATGACCTCGGCTTCCGAGCCGCCCGGATGGCGCTGGATCGTCTTGACCCTATCAGCGCCGGTGTACCGGCTCGCCTGGAGTTTCTGCCCGCGACCCTGGTCATCCGCGGTTCATCGCTGGCCCGCGTCAACACTGCTCCGCCAATCGACAGCGCACGAACCGGTGTGTGACCGGAAGCAAAGCGTGCGCTGTGTCGGTGAACCTGAAGGAGGCGTTGTCATGCAGCACGTATTCAACCGCCGCGTCTTTCTCCGTCAATCCGCTGCTGGTGTGGCAGCCGTCGCCCTCACCGCATGCGGCGCGACGAATCAATCAGGCGTTGCGACGAGCGCCAGCGTTAGCGCGTCGGCAACAAGCGGCACGGCCTCCACCGCCGTCGCCAGCAGCGCCGCGCTACCAACCAGCACGGCGCCGACTGCGGTCACCTCCGCAGCCGCGGCGGCCGGCGCCGTGCAGCGCCCGCTGCCGGTCGCGGCTGCTACTTCCCAGGCGCCGACCACCACCGGCGAAGTCGTCATTCGTTGGTGGGATCAGTTCCTGCCCATCGCGCCGTTGAACAAGACGATCTGGGCCAATTACACGAAAGCCCATCCCGGCGTGCGCGTGGCCTACACAGAGTACAACCCGCCCGACGAGGGAAAGGCGTTGCAACTGGCCTACCAGAGCAAACAGGCGCCCGACGTGCATACGCTAGCAGGTGTAAGCCTGCCGGTGTCCCAGCTCCTCAAAGACAACTGGTTTGCACCGATCGACCCCTACGTCGACCAGGCCTGGAAGAGCCGCTTCCCGGCGGGTAGCCTCTTGGAAGGCCTGTCGGTCTTCGGCGGCAAGGTCTACAGCTTCCCGATCTTCAGCTTCCGCCAGCACACCACCCTGAACTGGTACAACAAGCAATTGTTGTCCGACGCCGGTATCGATCCGGCCACGGGTCTGAAGACCTGGGACGATTTCCGCAAGACCGCTGCTGCCATCACCAAGAAGGGCAACGGCAAGGTGTATGGCTGGATTGCCGATCTGAACTTCGTGGACCGCCTCGGCGTCCACGTCACGGACCTCGCCCAGTCTGCCGGAGCTGCCGGTCAGATCGACTGGAAAACCGGGCAGTATGCCTATACCAGCGATCCCTTTGCTCGGGCGATTGATTTTCTTCTTTCCATGCAAAAGGATGGCAGCCTCTATCCCGCCTCGTCCTCCCTCGACGCCCGCAACGCCCGCGCGCGCTGGGCCAGTGGCGTCGGCGGCCTGTTCTTCGACGGCCCCTGGAACATCGGCGTGGTGAAGACCAGCCTTGCCGAATTTACCGACAAGGTCGGCGTCGCCCAGATACCCGTGGCGGATGCCCGCACGCCGACCTATCTGCATAACGGTCCGACCGGCGGCGTCTTCTGGATCTCCTCAGAATCGGCCCACCCCGACGTGGCGGCGGGGCTCCTGCAAGCTTTCAACACCCAGGAGTACTACGTTGGCCTGGCCGGCCAGATGGATCAGCCGCCGCTGGACCTGACGGCGGTGGACAAAGCCAACGTCGAACCAACGTACAAGGAAGCAATGAAACTCTTTCAGGCCGTCGTTCGGCTGGCGCCGGAGCCGCTGGTCAAGAACAGCAACGTTTCTGCCGTGCTGGCGGAAATGAAGGCAATCCACCCGAACCTCGGCGAGATCACGCAGGGCGTCTTCAGCGGCCAGGTCAAAGACGTCAAGGCCGCACTCAAGACCTACAACGACGCCCTCTCCGCCGAGCGGGATCGGGCGATCAGGGTAGTGACGGCCAAAGGGACGAAGGTGAGCGTCGACGACTGGGCTTTCCCGAACTGGAAGCCTGACCAGGACTATGCACAGGAGTCGTACCAATAGGCAGCCGGGTTCAGGTGCGAGGGGGCCAGGAGAGAGCGGTGCAGCAGGTACGGCAGTGCAACCGATCCCGTTGACCTCGGCGGTGGCGTCCGCCGAGCGTCAGCGACCGCGTCACCATTGGTTGCGGCGGCTCTGGCACGATCGCTGGATTTACCTCTTCCTCCTGCCCACCGCGCTCCTCTTCACGCTGTTCACGCTCTGGCCGGTGCTGGCCAGCCTCTGGTATTCCCTGTTGAATTGGAACGGCTTTGATGCCTCCGGCACGTTTGTTGGCTTGACCAACTACGTCGAACTGACCCGCGATCCGCTCTTTTGGAATGCACTCCGCAACACCTTGCTCTTTATGGTCATCACGGTACCGATCCGGGTCAGCCTGGCGCTCGCCGCCGCGATTGTGCTCAACAACCCGCGCTTGCCGTTCGCCCGTTTCTTCCGGACTGCGCTCTTTCTGCCGGTCGTCACGACCACGGCCATCGTCGGCATTGTCATGGTGTTCATCTTTGATCCGGCCAGCGGCCCGGTCAACCTGGGCCTGCTCACCTTGCACCTCGTCCGGCATCCGATCAACTTCCTGGGCAGTTCCAGCAACGCCCTTTTCACGGCCATGGCCGTGTTCATCTGGAAGTGGTTCGGCATTACCCTTATCTACTGGCTCGCTGCCCTGCAAACGGTGCCGGTCGCCTTGTATGAAGCGGCACGGATGGACGGCGCGAACGCCTGGCAACTGTTCCGCCAGATCACGGCGCCCTTGCTCGTGCCCTTTGCCGTCATCATCGTCTTGATTACCGCACTGGATACCTTGCGCGTCTTCGATCTGATCCTCACGCTGACCGGCGGTGGCCCGGACTTCTCCTCTGAGGTCATGGAGGTCTATATCTACCGTTGGGCCTTCGCCTCCGCCAGCCCCCGCCTCGGGTACGCCTCGGCCGCCGCCGAGTTTTTCGGCTTGCTCACGATGCTGTTGGCGTTGGTGCAGGTGGCCGGCCTGCGCCTGGCCCAGCAGGCGAGGATGCGATGAGGGCGCGAACTGCGCGGGCATTGATCCAGCAACGCCGGCCTATCCGCTGGAACAGCGGCTTCGGGCTGGGCCTGACCGTCGTCCTCTTGACCATGCTCTGTTTCCTCTGGATTTATCCCTTCCTCTGGCTGGTGTCGGCATCCCTCAAGAACTCGTTGGACATTTTCAGCAGTGGCCTCAATCTCGTTCCCCATCCGGTGCGCTGGGGCAACTACCTGCGCGCCTGGGTAACAGCCGGCTTCGGCCACTACATGCTGAACACCATCTTGATCACGGTGGCGACGGTCATCCTGGTCGTCGTGCGTTGCGCCCTGGCTGGCTATGTGCTCGGTCGCTATGCTTTCCTTGGCCGCCGCGTCATCTTCGGCATCCTCATTGCCACCCTCTTCGTGCCCACCGGCTATACCATCATCCCTGTGGTGCAACTGGCAAACACGCTGCACCTGCTCAACTCGCTCTGGGGCGTGATCTTCGCCCTGGCGGGTGGCGGCCATGTAGCCGACATCCTGCTCTTCGCCGGCTACTTCAACCAGTTGCCCAAAGAACTGGAAGAGGCGGCGTTGTTGGATGGGGCCGGCTTCCTGGCGGTCTTTCGGCAGGTGATGCTGCCGCTCTCCGGTCCGGTGATTGCCACTGTCACCATCCTCACCTTCCTGAGCGCCTGGAACGACTTCTTTGTGCCGTTGGTGTTCACCTTCAGCCGGCCCGACCTGCGCACCCTGGCCGTCGGTATGCTCGCCTTCGTCGGCGAGCACGAGACAGACTGGTCGGGCATGGCTGCGGCTGCTACCCTCTCCCTTTTGCCCGTCGTCCTGCTCTTCTTCTTCCTGCAACGCCATTTCATCGAGGGCATCGCGGGTGCTGTAAAGTCATGACAGTTCCGCGGCAACGGTCGCTTCGCGTCGTCTAAAGGAGTATCCAGTCCGATGTCCGCTGCATCGCCTCCGAATGTCCTCTTCCTCTGCACCGACCAGCAGCGCTTTGACAGCCTGGGCTGCTATGGCAACCAGCACATTCGCACACCGGCCATTGATGGCTTGGCAGCGGACGGCGTGCTGTTCGAGCAGTGCTATGTGCAAAACCCCGTCTGCGCTCCCTCGCGCGCTAGTCTCCTGACCGGGCAGTATGTCCACACGCATGGGTTGTGGGCCAACGGCGTGGCGCTGCCGGAGCAGGCCCAACTCTTCCCCCGCGCCCTGGCCGATGCCGGCTACGACTGCGGGATGGCCGGCAAACTGCATCTGGCGGCCTGCTTTCAGGGGCGAACCGAGCCGCGCCACGACGACGGCTTCCGTGTCTTCCAGTGGGCGCACGACCCAACCCACGGCTCGCCGCAGAATGCCTACCATCGCTGGTTGGAAACTGTCCGACCGGACCTGTACGCTGCCGCGATGGCGAGTGGCCCCGGCCGCAGCGGGCACGAGGCGGTGCGCTTCGACCGCACGCCGACGGCGTATCACTACAGCCATTGGGTCGGCGAGGAGACTATCGATTTCCTGCGGTGCGGTCGCTCGGATGACCAGCCCTTCTTCTTCATGGCCAACTTCTTCGATCCGCACCATCCCTTTATCGCCCCCGAGGAGTACCTGGAGCGCTACGATCCGGCGGCCTTGCCGCCGCCGATCGGCAGCCCCGACGACCTGGCTGCCAAACCGCCCATCCTCCAGGAAGCGTCGCGGGAAAGCTACGCTGGCCACGCCCGCGGCTTCGCCGCGTATGCCCCCGACGAGATCCGGCAACTGCGCGCTGCCTACTACGCTATGGTGACGCTGATCGACGACGAGGTGCAGCGCATCCTGTCTACCCTCGATGCACTCGGCCTGCGCAACGACACCCTGGTCATCTTCACCAGTGATCACGGGGAGATGCTGGGCGACCATGGCCTGCTGCTCAAGGGGCCGATGCTCTTCGAAGGGGCAGTGCGCGTGCCCCTGATCCTGCGCTGGCCGGGTCACCTGCCGCCGGGTACACGGCGCAGCGAGCTGGTGCAGTGGCTCGACCTCTGCCCGACCGTCCTGGCGGCGGCGGGATTGCCCCCACTGCGCCGGAGTCAGGGCCAGAGTCTCTTGCCCCTCGCCCAGGGCGATGCCGGCTGGACGCGCGACTGGGCCCTGTGCGAATATCGCAACAGTGGCCACCCCTACGACCCGCCGGTGTTCACCACGATGCTGCGCCACGACCGCTACAAGCTGATTGTCCACCACGGTGCGCCAGCGACGCCCCGTGATCGCACCGGCGAGTTATACGATCTGGTCAACGACCCGCAGGAGATGCAGAACCTCTGGGATGTGCCGACCTATCGCCGAACGCGCGCCGACCTGCAGGAGTTACTCCTCGATGTGCTGGTTGCGACGGAAGGCCGCTCGCAGCCGCGCGAAGCGTACTGGTAGTAGCGCCGCTCGCCGCCTTGGTTGACAAGCGAACGTTCCCCCGCTTCAACGTGGCCTGCGCGGTAAGCCGGTCCTGACGGTCTGTACTCGGCGGCAAAACGAAAGAGGTGCGAGTGGCCATGGCGGACGACGGCAAGCAGCACGGCTTCCAGGCGCGCTCGGTGGTCGGCGGCTTGTACATCAAGCTGCTAGCCATACGCGGTCTCGCTCGCCACGCATGAGGCATTGACAACCGATCGCTTGTTCCGTATAGTGCAACAGGGCGAAGGTTCGCCCTGCGATTGGGCCACGCCCTTACCTCAACTCCGGCACCGGGCGTTGCCATCGTCATCGGCGATGTGAAGGAGGTCAGCGCTATGTCCCCTCAGCCAGTCCCAGGACTTCGGAGCCGACGATCGTTCCTCATCCTGGCCACGGCCGTTGCCGGTGGCCTCGGTATGGGGATACTCACCGCCTGCGGCGCCGGTACGACGGCGACGACCGGCTCGGCGGGTTCGGTGACCGGCAGCGCGTCTGCTGCTGTGACCAGTAGTCTGGCGCCAACCACCTCGACGGGTACCGTCGCATCGGCCGCGACCACTACTGCCGCCGCGACGAGCGCAGCGGTGGCTGGAGTCGGCGTTCCAACCCCGACACCCGCCCCGCCGGTGTTCGGCAAGGGCACCACGAAGCTCCTGTTCCTCAACGGGCTGAGTGGCGCCGATGGCGAGACGATGAAGGGCATGCTCACGAACTATGCCAAGGAGAACCCGAACGTCTCCGTCGACTTCCAAACCCTGGCCTGGACGGCGGTCTTTGCCAAGCTCGACACCACGCTCGTCGCAGGCACGCCGCCGGAACTGGTGGTGATGCACGCTACCGAGATTCCGCAGTACGGCAGTCGCAAAGCGCTGCAACCGGTCGATGATTGGTTCGCCAAGAAACTGCTGCCCAAGGAGGACTGGAGCCAGACGATCCTGGACAAGGCGACCTGGGAGGGAAAGATTCAGGGCGTCCCGTTGGACATTCACGACTGCAATGCCTATGTCAGCACCAACATGGTGAAGCAGGTTGGCATCGACCCGAACAAGCTGCCAACAGGCCAGGATTTGATCGATGCGCTGCAGAAGCTCTCCCACAATCAGAAGGATGCTGCCAAGGCCACCTTCGGCGTCAACCTCTGGAACAACCCGGCATTGGCCACGATCTGGCAGTTTGGCGGTGACGTCCTCTCGGCCGATGGGAAGCAAGTTGTGTTCAACTCCCAGCAGGTCCAGGACGCCATGCAACTCTGGAGTGACCTGATCTATAAGTATCAGATCGCGCCGGACCCCAGCATCAAATACACCCTCCCGGAGGCAAAGGACCTTGATCGCGTTGCCATCCAGCTCGGCGCCAGTTGGGACCTGAACACGTTCAAGCACGCCGGAGTAGGGCCACCGGAAGTGGTGGCGACCCTGCTTCCGCAGTTTGGCGCCAAACCGGTGACATGGATGAATTCCCACGAACTCACGATACCGGTGGGCATCTCGGGAACGAAGTTCGATGAAGCCCAGAAACTGATCGTCTGGATTTCCAACCACAACGTCGATTGGGCCCAGTCCGGCCAGCCACCGGCGCGGACCTCGGCCCAGAACAGTCCCCTCCTGCAGCAGGACTGGGCCTGGGAGGTGCGCGCCTTCGGTCAGGCCACCGCCAAGTATGGGCGCTACGAGGTCTCACCGCCCGGCTATACGCAAATTCAGCCCCTGTGGGGCAAGGCGATCGGTGAAGTGGTCGCCAACAAGAGGCCGGTGAAGACGATCCTTGACGACTATGCGAACCAGATGAAGGGCGTCATTGCACAGCAGTAGCTGCCTGTGCCTGGCGTAGCGGAGCGTGAATCGCGTTTCAATCAAGGACATCGCCGCGCAGACCGGCGTCAGCTTCCAGACGGTCAGTAAAGTGCTGACCGGCAAGGGCGCTATCTCCGAGGCGACCCGCGAGCGTGTTCAGGAGGCGGCGACAGCGCTGGGCTACGTGCCGAATGCCCTGGCGCGCAGCCTGGTGCAGGGCGCCACGCGCACGCTCGGCGTGCTGGCGAGCGACCTGAGCGATACGGTGCTTGCCCAATTCCTCGTCGGCGCTGAGCGCGAAGCACGGCGCCAGGCCCACAGCGTCGTCATTGCCACGGTCGCTCCCGATGGCGCCGATGGCGAGCACGCCCTGCAAGCGCTGCTGGAACGGCGGGTCGACGGCATCCTGCTGGCAGCGCCGCAGCTAGAACACGATGAACGTCTCGGCCAGTTGCTGCGCAGGCGTGTCCACGCCGTCAGCGTACACCACGTGCTTGGCGGCGACATCTCGACGGTCGGATCGGATCAGGTGCTGGTCGGCCGCCTCGCCACCGATCATCTGGTACAGCTCGGCTGTCGCCGCATCGGCACGATCGGCGGGGCGGTGGAGCGGCGCGTCACGCGCAGCCGCCTCTACGGCTATCACGCCGGCCTGCACGCGGCGGGGCTGCCATTCAGGTCCGACCTCGTTGAGCACGGCTCCTGGGAGGTGGAGGGCGGCTACCAGGCCACCCTGCGCCTGCTGGCGCGCGAGCCAGGCATCGACGGCCTGGTGGTCCAGAACGATTCCATGGCCCTCGGCGCGCTCAGCGCGCTGCACGATCTGGGCAAGCGCGTGCCCGACGACTGCGCGGTCGTCGGCTGCGACGATCTGCCACTCGCCGCCAGGACGATTCCTCCATTGACCACCATCCATATCCCGTTCTACGAAACGGGCAAGACGGCCATGCGTCTTTTGTTGCAGGAGATTGAGCACCCGGAGGCAGCTCCCCAGCAGTTGCTGTTGCCGATCCAACTGATCTGCCGCGCGTCCACGATGGCTCCTGTGTCCTAATGGCGCTGCCATGCATGGCGCTCGGCGTGATCCAATGCATCACCTCGGCCTTTCCGCGCCAACTCGCCAGTACGGCCGCTACGCTCCCCCCTCAAGCTCCTCCAGGCGACGGCGCAGCCGGGCTTGTTCCGCTACTGCTTCCCGCAGACGCTGCTCGTGGTCCGCCAACTCCTGTCGCCGCTGCCGATCTAACTCTTGCAGGGCACTTTCTAGGTCGTGTCGCTGTTGATCTTGCTCGCGCAGGGCGCGTTCCAGGTCTTGTCGCTGCCGATCTTGCTCTCGCAGGGCGCGTTGTACCTCGCCCTCACCCAGGAGTCGGTGGCCATCGCGCAGATACATCGCCGCCCGCGCGCCCTCCAGCCCGAAGGCCAGAAGGATCTCTCGGCTCATCCACCGCCCCGCAGCATCCCGCCGCCAGGGCCGGTACACTCCCCGCTCCAACTGCCAACCGAGCCCGCCCTCCGGCGCGTACTGGTACAGCGGGTCCAGCGTCAGATACTCGCGCACCCCCGCCTGCCGATAGCTGTAGCCTTTGCCCTCCGCCACGTCCAGATCATTCTTGTAGGTTTCCTTGCTCAACACCTCAATGATCAGCACCGGCGGGCCGTCCTCGGGCAGATTCAGGGAGGGGCGCGCTTCGTCCCACCCGTGACGGTAGACGAACACATCCGGGAAGGTCGTGTAGTCGGAGCCGTCGGGATGGCGGAACTTGCGGATCATGGTCTGCCCACCCGCGTGCCAGACCGCTTGGTCGTCCTCGGGCGTCGCGACAGCGGCCGCTTCGTTGATCCCGCCGATGAGCATGCGGATGGCGGTTTGGTGCAGACTCGTGCCCATGACGCTCTCTTCGGGGTCGTCGGGCGGCCAGAGGGCCGGCGAAGGCGCCAGGGCCACATTGCGTCGGTCGCGCATTGCTGCCTCCCGTCCCAAGGTTGGTGTTCACCGCCATCCTACCACGCGACAGGCGAGCCCTGGTTCGGGCTTTCCCGGATGGAGTGCGCCAGGCACGGGAGCGGCCGATTCACGTTCTTTGGGTGAGATCTGCGCACGCTGGGAGACCACGGGAGGATAGCAGGGTGCAGGGGGGGTGACGAAAAGTTTTGCACAGCAAGCGAGCATTGCGATGCGCCGCAAGTTACAGGGCCGCGACTGCGGTCTGCGGCCCTGTCCTCCGGGCACAAACGCCGCGCGTTTGCTACGCACTCGGGTGCATGCGGAGCCTTGACAACCGGGCCGGGAGGGCCTAGTATTTCCACAGGGCGAACGTTCGCACGGCCATGGTGGTCGGAATAGGCGGGCAAAGCGCCTGCGTGCATGGAGAAAGAGGACGGCAGGTGCAACCACCAGAGTCGGACAGTCACGCTATCTCCCGCCGGCGCCTGATCGCCCGCGACCACTTCGACACTTCCGATATCAACCAGCAGGTGTATCAACTGTACAACGTCGATGGCAACCAGTACGGCTTCCCAATTGACGCCCCCTCGCAGCAGTTCTATCACAACGTCACGGCGTTTCAGGAAGCCGGCCAGCCGTTGCCCAGCTACGACTGGAAAGATACGTCCTGGAACTGGGAGGCGTTCGTCGCCAGCGCCCAGAAACTGGTCAAACACGATGCTTCCGGCCACGTCACCCGAAGTTTACCGAGGTGATCCAGACCGTCAGCAAGAACCTGGACGACGTCTGGAACGCCAGCAAGAGCACGCAGGTTGCGCTGGACAGCGCGGTCTGCGACGCCAACGCCGTCATGGCCGCCAAGTAATGGACGCTGGATCGACAATGACCGCGACACCCAACATCGTCATCGTCATGACCGATCAGCAGCGAGCGGATTTCACGCGCAGCGAAGGCTTCGCGTTAGACACTACACCGTTTGTCGATGGCCTGGGCCGCTCCGGGGTGCGCTTTCGCCACGCCTACACGCCCATGCCTGTCTGTGCGCCGGCCCGCTGCAGTCTGTTCACGGGGCGGTATCCCAAGGCCACCCGCGTTCGCCAGAACAGCGGTATCGGCAACATCTTCCGACCGGAGGACCTTGTCGAGATCCTGCGGGAGCGCGGCTACCGGATCAACCTGGCAGGCAAGAACCACAGCTATCTGCAGCCCAAGGATTTCGATGGGTATGCTGCACCCTACAGCCACACTGGCGGGCCGCCGGGAGCATGCTCAGCCGAGGAGGCGGCATTCGACGCCCTACTGCAGGCGCTCAATCATGGCGTCGGCGCTGGACCGACCCCCTTCCCGCTGGAATGCCAACTCCCCTACCGCATCGTGCGCGACGCCATCAGCCTGGTGGAGCAAAGCGCCGATCAGCCTTTCTTCCTGTGGCTCTCCTTTCCAGAGCCGCACAACCCCTATCAGGCGCCGGAACCCTACTACAGCCTTTTCCCGGAAGAGACGGTGCCGGACCGCTACGCCGGACCGGAGGCGGCGGCAGCCAAAGGCGACTCCTTCCTTTGGCTGCGCCAACTGATCGAGAGCAAGCGCCCTGGCTATGACGACCAGTGGCGACGCTATCGCGCCACCTATTGCGGCATGCTGCGCCTGCTGGACGACCAGATTCGGCGTTTTGTCGACCACCTGGAGGCGCGCGGTGTGCTTGACAACACGCTGCTGATCTTCTGCTCCGACCACGGTGACTACGCCGGCGACTATGGTCTCCAGCGCAAAGGCGCCGGGCTGCCGGAGTGCCTGGTGCGTGTGCCGCTGCTGCTGACCGGGCCCGGCATCGTCCCACGCGCGGCTCCCGTACCCGAGTTCGTCTCGCTGGTCGACATCATGCCGACGCTCTGCGAAGCGGTGGGAGCGCCGATCCCCTACGGTGTCCAGGGACGCAGCCTTTGGCCGTTGCTGACCGGACAGGACTATCCGCCCGAAGAGTTCCGCAGCGTCTACGCGGAACTCGGCTTTGGCGGCCTACCCTACACCGCCGACGAGCGGCCACCCTTGCACTATCCCTACGACGGCCCCACCTTCGACGAACTGAACAGTGTCACCCAGAGCGGCAACCTGAAGATGGTGCGCATGGGGCAGTGGAAACTCCTCTACGACCTGCTGGGACGCGGTGAACTGTACGATCTGGAGCACGACCCGGGGGAGTTACAGAACCTCTTCGATGACCCAAGCCATCGCGACAGACGCCTCACCCTGACCGAGGAACTCCTGCGCTGGACCATCCGCACCGAGGATGATCTTCCCGGCGCTCGGTACCTGCCGAAGCGCGGCGACCATAACTGGCAGACAGCAGCCGCCGAGCCGAAGGTGTAGCGAAAAGGACACGTCAAGCGTGACGACCGCACCGAACATCCTGCTGATCACGACCGATCAGCACCGCTTTGACGCCCTCGGCTGCATGGGCAGCAGCGAGGTGCTGACGCCGAACATCGACCGGCTGGCGACCCAGGGTGTCCTGTTCGAGCGCTGCTACGTCACCAACCCGGTGTGTATGCCCAGTCGGGCTAGCTTCCTCACCGGGCAGTTCCCCGACGCCCATGGCGTTCGCCGCAACGGCATCCCCGTGCCGGACGTTCAGCATGGTCTGGCCCGCGCCCTGGGCCGGCAGGGCTACCGCACCGGCATGTTCGGCAAGACGCACTTCGCCGCGTTGCGCCGGGACTACGCCGCCGACTACCAGTTCCCCGACTGGCGCGACGGTGGCGACTACTTCGGCTTCAGCGAGCGCGCCATCACCCACGACCTCAAGGACTACCTCTCGGCCGTGCCGACCCACACTCGCGCCCGGCCGGCCCAGCCGGCGCCCGAGCGCGCCTTCGTGTTGGACGACTACCTCGACTGGATGCACGCGCAGCATCCAGAGTACTACCGGCTGGCCGTCCGCCAAGGGTTGCCGGAAGGCCAGCAGCCACAAGCGCCCGAACTGTGGAGTTCCGATCTGCCGGCAGGGCTGCACCAATCAACCTGGATTGCCGACCGCACCATGGCGTTCATCGATCAGCAGCGCGAGGCGCCGTTCTTTGCCTGGTGCTCCTTCGTCGATCCCCACCATCCCTTTAATGCCCCGCGCGCCTATCGGGAGAGATACGATCCAGTCACTTTCGCCCCGCCGCTCTGGGAAGACGGTGAACTGGAACAGCGCTCCCGCTTCCATCAGGATCGCCACCAGCAGGGTTTCGGTCCTTTCAGCGCACACTGGCGGGAGTATCGCGCCCAGTACTACGCCATGCTCTCGCTGATCGATGACCAGGTCGGTCGGCTGTTGCAGCACCTCAGCGAGAAGGGCCTTGCCGAGAATACCCTGGTTGTCTTCACCGCCGATCACGGCGAGATGCTGGGCGACCACGGACTTGCTCGTAAGGGTCTCTTCCATTACGAGCCCCTCATTCGGGTGCCCCTGCTGCTGCACTGGCCCGGGCACTTCGCCGCCGGCAGCCGCCAGTCCGGCATCGTGCAGACGGTTGACATCACAGCCACCATCCTTGCTACCGCCGGCATCGTCCCAGATCTTCCCTACCAGGGTCTCTCGCTGTTGCCCTGGTGCCGTGGCGAACGTCACGACGCGCCGCGGGAGTGCGCCCTGATCACCAACGGGGGCGAAGGACCGCACTACGACCCCTGGCCGGAACTGCGCACGCTCGTGACCGAGCGCTGGAAGCTGCAGTACTACGTCGGCGAGCAGCACATCGAGCTGGACGACTTGACCGAAGATCCCGCCGAACTGCACCCCTTGCCGATCCAGGAGCACCATGATCTGGTGCATCGGTTGCTCGGCCAGTTGGTGGATACCGGGAGCGCGGCCAGTGTGAGGCGGCGCCAGGTCGGGCGCTGGTAAACAGGCGAAAGCAAGCCGCTCTCGTGCTCAGTCTGCACCTGCAGACGCAATGTTCCTTGACAGGCGCGAGGTTATACGTAATACTGGCGACGTGGAATTCAACCCCCGACCACGGAGGGACGAATTGGACAAGGTGCGCAGCGCGACCAGCATTGACGTCGCCCGGTTGGCCGGCGTCAGCCAGGCGACTGTCTCGATGGTCTTCAACGGCCGGCCGGGGCGCACCCGCGTTTCCGACGCCACGCGGCAGCGTGTCGTCCACGCGGCGGAATCGCTCGGCTACTCGCCACACCCGCTGGCGCAGGCGCTGCGCAACGGGCGCAGCGGCATCATCGCGTTGGTGCCACGCGTCCACCGCACCACGCCGACCGAGTTTCCCGTTCCGTTCCAGTTCAGCCTCCACCTCGCTCGCGCGGCGCTGCACCACGGTTTCCACGTCATCGAGGTTGGCGCAGAGGACGATCCGGTGCTGGCGGAAAGCGCGTTGGTGCCGTTTCTGCGCAGTCGCCGTGTCGATGGCGTCATCTTCGACGGCCCAGAGAACGCCTAGGCCGTCGAGGATGTCGTCGCCTGCGGCTTGCCGGTGGTACAGGTCATTCGCCCGCAGTTGGCCATCGCTACGGCGACGATTACCGTCGACCCCGCGCCGGGGATCACGGCGGCGATTGATCACCTGATCGGGCTCGGCCACCGCACGGTCACCTTTATTGGCCGGGGCGGCCCCTATCCCATCGATCGGGCGCGCCTCGACAGCTTTACCGCCGCCCTCGCCCGGCACGCCCTCGCGCCTGCCGAGCGTGACGTATTGCTGGTGTCCAATTACGCAGTCGAACTGGCCTACAAGGAGATGCGCACCAGGCTTGCCAGCACGGATCTCCCCACCGCGGTCTTTGCTGCCGGAGACAATCTTGCCCTGGGCGTCCTGCGGGCGCTGTACGAAGCGCGCCTGCGTGTCCCTGACGACGTCAGTCTGGTCAGTTACGATGACGTCTTCGCGGCCGACCTGTACCCCCCACTGGCCAGTGTTGTCCAGCCGCTCGCTGAAGTCGGGGAGCGCGCCGTCACGCTCCTGACCGAACGCCTCGATTCGGCCAATTGGGCCGACTGCCGACCGATCCACATAACGCTTCCAACATCATTTATCACGCGCGCGTCGACCTGCCCGCCACACGTGGTACCGGCGAGATATCGGGGCATTGATGGAGTAAGGGGTGGAATTCCGTAAGCGTATTTCATTGGCAACGCCTAGCGCCGCCGTTTAGCGTGGTTGAAAACGCCAGTCGTTTTGGTTCGGCGGCAGTCTTTGTAAAGTTAGGAGGATTCGGCAATGCACCAGCTCTTGGCACGACGACACCTGCTCAAGACCGCCGCCGTTTCAGCGCTCGCCGGGGCCGGCGCGACCTTGCTCAGCGCCTGCGGCGGCGCCGCTGCCTCGACCGCGAGCGAGTCGAGTGCGGCCACCGTGGTCTCAACCGCCCCTGCTACCCAGCCCAGCGCTGCGCCTACCGCCGTACAGTCGGCGGTTTCCACGGCCACGGCGACCCGTACCGCGGCATCTACGGCTATTAGTAGTGCCACATCTGCCGCCAGCACGGCGGTCCAGCCGAAGGCTACCACTGGCCCGGTGACGACGGCGCCAACGTCCGTCACCTTTATGGAACCGGGCAGTCTGCAGGGCACCGTCGATTTTCAGGCGGTCGTCGCTGCCTTTGCCCCGAAGCACCCGGAGATCAAGGTACACTTCGAACCATCCGCTCAAACGGGCCTGCAAGGCAGCTATGACGAGCAGCTCGTCACCTTGATGGCAGGGGGGACTGGTCCGGACGTCTTCAAGACCGAGTACCCCGGGTTCGCCTCGTTCGCAACGAGTGGCGCCTATCTCGACCTCGATCCTTACGTCGCCAGGGATGCGACTGTTGACCTCAATGGCTTCTTTTCCGAGCACCTGGCAGCCAGTAAGTACCAGGGTAAGCTCTACGCCTTACCGGTGGATGGCGCGCCCATCGCCATGTTCTACAACGTCGATGCGTACAAGGAGGCCGGATTAGCGCTGCCCACCTGGGATACGACCTGGGAGCAGGCGCTGAGCGCAGCCCAACAGCTCACCAAACGCGATCAGACCGGTCAGGCGCTCAGCTTGGGACTCGACCGTCCGCCCTGGCTACCGTGGGTCTGGAGCAATGGCGGCGACCTCTTCGACGCGGCAGGAAAGACCTGCTTGCTGGATCGACCGGAGGCCATCGCCGCCTTGCAATGGATCCAGGACGCCACCGTCAAGTACAAGGTCGCGCCCACGGCGGCCGACCTCGCCAAGGCCAAGAACGGCTCCGAGGACCTGTTCACGCAGGCGCATCTGAATACGTTCTTTGTCAATCGCGGGGTGCTGGGCACGTTGAGTACCCTGAAGAGCTTCCACTTCGACGCCGCCCCCATCCCCCAGGGACCGAAAGGCCGAATGTCGCAATTGGCCGTCGGTTGGACCTCCGTCTGGTCAGGAAGTAAGCAGCCGCAGGGCGCATACACGTTGCTTGCCTATGTAACGAGCGATGAGGGCGAGACGGTGCGCATGACGCACGTCTTCGCCGCCTTCCCGTCGCGCAAGGCGCTGACCCAGCAGTCCTGGTACAAGGACTACAAAGCGCCGATGGCGGCCAGCACAGGGATCGACACCGTCTTCGCCGACACGCTTTTGCGCGGCGAGGCGCGAGGCTGGCCCGAAAACCCCAAGATGCCCCAGGTCACGCAGGCCATCAACAAACAGTTTGCCGCACTCTACGACGGGAGCAAGGCGGCGGCGGCGGCCGTCAATGCGGTGCTGTCAAGCTAGACCGCCAGCGGCGTGTGACCCACGGACGAGCGGGGATCGCACGCGGCTGGCAGGGTCGGAAGAGCGTGGCATTGGCGCCAGAGCTGACGCCAATGCCGACTCACGAAGGAGAAATGGCTGATGCGAGCGCGCCTGAAAGTCGACCCCGAACGGGTGATTGGCCGGATCGACCGGAACATCTTCGGCCAGTTCATGTCCCGCCGGCCGGGCTGCTCTGAAGACGGCCTGTATGCGCCGGACAGTCCCACCGCCGATGCCTATGGCATCCGGCGCGACGTTTCGCAGGCGCTCGCCGACCTGAAGCCGTCCGTGATCCGCTGGCCCGGCGGCTCTACCGGCGCCAGTTACCACTGGCTGGATGGCGTTGGGCCCGTTGGTGGACGGCCCAAGAAGATCGACCTCTCCTTCGGCTGGCCGACCCGCCACGAGTTCGGCACGCACGAGTTTATTACCTGGTGCCGCCGCATCGGCGCGGAGCCGCACCTGAACTTCGCCATGGGCACCGGGACGCTGGAAGAAGCGGCAGCCTGGCTGGAGTACTGCAACAGTCCCCTCGACACCAACTTTGCCAATCTGCGGCGGAAGCACGGCCAGGACGCGCCCTATGCGGTCAAGTACTGGCAGCTTGGCAACGAGATGTATGGGACCTGGGAGCTTGGCTACTGCAAGCCGGGCGACTACGCGGCGCAGGCGCGCGAATGGGCGAAGATCCTGCGCAAGGTCGATCCCAGCATCAAGCTGCTGGCCGTCGGCGGTGACGGCGACGATAATGATGGGCAGTGGGCCTGGGAGGTCGTGCCTGAGGTGGCGCGCTACGTTGATTATGTGGCCTTCCACACGTATTGGGGCAGCCCCGGCCCGGCGGGTTCCGACCCCTGGTATCAGTTGCTGGCCGGTCCTCACCGGGCCGAGCGGAAGATCGAGCAACTGGCGGCCATCATTGAGACGGTTGAGTTGACGCAGCGCGCCCGGCGGCGCGGGCTGCGCATCGCCTGCACGGAGTGGAACACCACCCCCGGCTTTTCTTCCACTGGGGGCCAGTCCGGTCTGGGCACGTTTCAGCCCCGCTATCACCTCCACGATGCGCTGGCCGTCGCCACCTTCGCCAACATCATGCAGCGGCACTGCCGCCAGATCACGCTGGCCACCATCGCCCAGTCGATTAACGTCGTGGGCCTGGTCGTGGTCGACGAACAGGGCATGGTGCTCGAACCGACCTACTGGGCCTGGCGCCTGGCGACCAACTACGGCGGGTCACTGGCCGTGGATACGTGGGTCGAAGGCGAGACCTTCGCCTGCCCGGAGCGCCGCCTCGCTGATCTCCCCTATCTGGACGCCTCGGCCAGTCTGGAACCAGACACGGGGAGGCTCTATTTGTCACTGGTGAATCGCCACCTGACCGAGCCGATTGACCTGGAGGTACGCCTCACGGATGCCTCCGTCGTCGCCGGCGGCCTGGCGCATATGCTTTACCACGATGATCCGCAGGCCATGAATAGCCACGACCAGCCGGAAAACGTCCGCGCGCGCACCGAGCCCGTGGCACTTGACGGCTCACGGTTCACGCACGAACTGCCCCCGCATTCGTACACCGTCTTAGAGCTACCCCTGACGCGCTAGAGTGATGCCACAACGCGCCAAGAACATCTTGATCCTGATGAGCGACGAGCAGCGCTGGGATTCCCTCGGCTACAGCGGCAATTCCGCCGCGCAGACGCCGCACCTGGATGGGCTGGCGCAGCGCGGCACCAACTTGGAGCGTTGCTACACCGCCTATCCGCTCTGCTGTCCGGCACGCGCCAGCCTCTGGACCGGCCTACTTCCACATAACCATCACGTGTTCAGCAACTGGCGTGCCATCCGGCCCGCGTTGCGCGATCATGGCCTGGTCGAGCCGTTCGCGCGGGCGGGCTACCACACCATCTACACCGGCAAGTGGCACGTGCCGGGCACGTCGCCCGCCCGCTTCTCCTTTACCGACACCTCCGCGATTCCGGCCATCATTGACGGGCGCGATCGCGGCCGTTACATCCAGGAGTACCGCGCCTACGCCATTGCCCAGGGCTACGACCTCGTCGCCAACCATATCGAAAACTTGACGCCGCAGGACGTGCAGCAACTCCGGCAGCCGGGCCGGGCGCCCTGCGGCACAGCCGCGATCGCGCTGGAGCACTTCCTGGAGCCCTGGCAAACGACGCAGTTTCTGGCTGCCCTCGAACGCCAGCCCGATGACCGTCCGTTCTTCGCCGTCTGCTCTTTTAATGCGCCGCATTTTCCGATGATCGTTCCCGCTCCGTACGACCGGCTGGTGGCTCCCGAGTCCATCATCTTGTCGCCCAACTTCTGCAAAGGACTGGGGGGCAAGCCGGACGAGGTACTGCAGTCGCACTACTACACAGACCTGGCCCGCCTGAGCGAGAACGAATGGCGCCGACTGATCGCGCACTATCTCGGTTTCTGCGCGCTCATTGACGCGCAAGTGGGCAGGGTGCTGGAATACCTTCGCGCAACGGGAGCGCTCGACAATACTATCGTCGTCTTCACGTCCGACCACGGCGATATGTTGGGATCCCACTGCTTGAATCAGAAGGGCTATCCCTTGCATTACGAGGAGACGCTGCGGGTACCGTTGCTCATCGCGCACCCCGATTTGTCCGCCGGCCGGACCATCGGTGGCCTTGTCTCCCTCCTTGATCTGCTGCCGTCGCTCGCCGAGATGGCGGGCGTGCCGCTCGATCAGGCACTTGATGGCGCCTCTTTCGCCTCGACCTTGACAAGCAACGACCGACGAACAGGGCGTGACTACGTCACCGCCGAGTCGTTCCTCGTCACCGGCGAGCACGGAGGACACGCTGAGGGGAATGGGGAGGGACACGGGGAATACGTCTCGGCGGATCAGTTCGACGGGAGCCGCGACAGCGTCAACCTCTCCATTCGCACCCACACCCACCGCTACATTTTCCGCTGGCGGGACCGGGCAGAACTCTATAATCTGACCGTCGATCCTTATGAGAATCACAACGTGGCGGAACAGCCAGGCACAGCGCAGATCGTTGACGAGCTGCGGCAGAAGCTGGCAGCGTCGCTGCAGGGCGCCTTTCCGGCCGTGGCACGACGACTCAACAGGGAGATAGCAATGTAGCGCAGCGCACGGCGTTGCTTCGTATGGGCCCGGCCGATTTGCTCGCTAGTGCCTGCCGACGGGAGCGATTGCCCGTGAGGCTGTAGTGTTAGACATCGCCGCCACGATAGGGCACCATACGGGTCCGGTCACGAGAACGACAAGAGCAAAGGCAAGTTGGTGGATGAGCTTCTGGCAGGGGCGGCGAGCGCCGACGTGACGCCTCCGGCTGGTCTGGCGCACCTGGGGCCGCGTAGCGAGCGCATCCGCGACGACTTGCGCGCGACCGCTGTCGTGCTGGCGGTCGGATCAGAGCGGGTCGCCATCGTCAGCATCGACACGCTCTCGCTCAGCCGCGATTCGGCGACAATGATCCGTCAACGAATCGCCGCCGACACCGGCATTCCGGCCGAACACACGCTGGTGCTTGCCACCCACACCCACTCCAGCCCGGTCCTCCACCCGTTGGGCAATGCCGCTCCCGACGCCGATTACGTCCATTTTGTGGAGAAGGCCGCGGCGGGCGCCGCGAGTATGGCGGCGCGCCGCCTCGTCCCGGCACGGCTCACCCTGGGTGACGGCCAGATCGGCTTCAATGTCAATCGCCGCCTGCCGACACCGAGCGGCATCCAGATGCTACCGAACCCGGCCGGACCGGTCGATCGGCGCGTCCGCGTCCTGCGCCTGGAGTCCGCCGACGGGCAAGCGGAAGGTCCCCTGGCGGTGCTCTTTTCGGTGTGCTGCCACCCGACCTCCTTCCCGACGAGCACGGCGACCGGCGCCGACTATCCGGGGGCTGCTCGCCGGGTCATCGAGCACGCCTATCACGGAGCGACTAAAGCGCTCTTCCTGCCCGGCGCCTTCGGCAATGTCCGGCCCAGCCCCCTGGACGAGCATGGACGCTTTCGCAGCGTCACCGATAGCGAGCTGGACCGCATGGGCCGGGCGCTGGGGGCGGCAGTGGTGCATGTAGCCGAGGAGATCAGCGGCATCCCGCGTGAGCCCGGCACGCGCACGCCGGCGTGGAACGGCGCTGGTGGCCTCCTTGCCGTCAGTCAGGACGTGCCGTTGCGCTATCAGTCCCAGCCAACCCGCGCCCAACTGGAAGCGTTCACCTCAGCCTACGAACGAGCCTGGCGGGAGCACTTGCTGACAACCCTGGACCGTGACGGCCACCTACCCGAAGGGGAACCCTGCGCCATCCAGGCGCTGCGACTCGGACCCCTCCTGGTGGTGGCGATCGCGGGGGAGCCGTTCGTGGAGATCGGGCAGCAAATCGAGGCACGGCTGCTCGCCCACGCCGAGATCGAGGCGGTGCTGGTGCTCGGCTACGCCAACGGCAACGCCGGGTACCTCTGCACGGCCCAGGCCTACGCCGAAGGCGGCTACGAAGCGGCCAGCGCCCACGTCAACTATCACCGTCCGGCGCCGTACGGGAGCGAGACGGAATCGCTGCTGGTGGAGACGGCGGTGACTCTTGCTGAGCGCCTGCTGTAATGGGCAGGCGGTGAGTTGCGAGCCAATTGGTCACGTCGGCCGTCACGTTAGCGCTCTGCCGCACGGTGAATTGCTGCTGCGATGTCCTGCGCGTCTTGCCCGGTAAACCCTTCATTGCAGGGGATGACGACCAGACGTGCCAGGGCGTCTTCCGTCTGCGGGCAGACGCCCGGCTCGTACCGCACCTCCGGCAACCCGGCACGGTCCGGCGCGTCCCAGGGATAGTGGCTATGGCCG
>DHIZ01000429.1:4315-4448 GCA_002404055.1 Chloroflexi bacterium UBA4733 | reverse complement strand
GTGCCGAAATAGCAGGCGTTGTCGTCGAGGGAGGGCGTCCCGATGCAGGAGTTGATGCCGCTTGCGGAGAAGGTCGCCGCGCTGCTCAAGGATCGCCGCGAGACTATCACCGTTGCCGAATCGTCCACCGGCG
>DHIZ01000429.1:3410-4108 GCA_002404055.1 Chloroflexi bacterium UBA4733 | reverse complement strand
TCTCGGCGGCGCGGTCATCTATACAGGCGCCGCACGCAAGGCGCTGCTCGACATCCCGGACGAGGCGCTCACGGGGATGCGGGCCTCGACTGAAGCGTACGCCGTGCTCCTCGCACGCACGGCGCGCCAGCGCTTCTCCGCCGCATGGGGGATAGGCGAAAGCGGTGCGACCGGACCGACGGGCAATCGGTACGGCGACGCTGCCGGCCATAGCTGCCTCGCCGTCGTCGGGTCTAACGAGCGCGCGATTACGCTCGAGACTGGTGCTACCGACCGGCTCGCCAACATGTACGCGTTTGCATCCGCCGCGCTCGACCTCCTGGCGCACAGCCTGGTGGATGACTGATGAGCCGCGTGGATGCACCGGCCCGCTGCAGAAGCGGATCAGCAGCGTATTCCTCTATCATTGCGGCAATGCCGGCGCGGCGATTAGCTGAAACGGAGGCGTGCGTGGCAGCCGTGAACGTGGTGGTGATCGCCGCCGTGCCCGACGCGGCGCTGGCACGGATTGCGGCCGTGGATCCGCGCGTCAACGTGGTCGATGCACGGGGTTGGTTCGACGGCGAGATCCGAGAGACGTGGCCAGCGTGGACGGTGCGGCGCTACCTCGGCGCGCGCGAGGACTCGCCCAGCACGCGGGACGCGCGAGATCGGCTGCTGGCCACGGCGGAGGTGATCCTTGCGGGATACCCCTTCCC
>DHIZ01000429.1:0-3252 GCA_002404055.1 Chloroflexi bacterium UBA4733 | reverse complement strand
GCGCCACGAGTTCGACCATCGCAGCTACCGTCCGCTCCGCCTCCAGGGCAAGACAGTCTGCGTCGTCGGCGCCGGTGGAATCGGCCAGGATGTGGCGCGGCTCTGCGCTGCCGCGGGCATGCGGGTCGTGGGCACGCGGCGCCGGGGTATGTCAGGGGAAGCGCTGCCGGACGGGTTCAGCCGCCTTGAGGGTGCGGACCGACTGCACGAGCTGCTGGCGGAAAGCGACGCGGTAGCCGTGTGCTGCCAATGGACTCCGGAGACGACCAACCTGATTGGCCGTGACGCCTTCGCGGCGATGAAGCCGGGGACGATACTGGTCAACGTGGCGCGGGGCGAGATCATCGACGAAGAGGCCCTGATTGACGCCCTAAACTACGGCAAACTGCGCGGCGTCGCGCTCGACGTCTACGTGGGCGAGTTCGAGCGCGAGCCGGACCGACGCCTCTGGGACGACGAGCGAGTGCTGATCACGCCCCACGTCTCCGGCGGCACGGACGCGCCCCAGCAGCGCCCGGTCGAGCTTTTCTGTGACAACCTGCGCGCCTATCTGGCCGGAGGCGCGTTGGTCAACGTTATCGATTGGGAGCGTGGCTATTAGAATGTGCGGGAGGCACGTCATATGCGACTAGCGGGCAAGGTGGCGATCATCAGCGGCGGGGCGTCCGGAATGGGCGGTGAGGAGGCGCGCCTTTTCGCCCGTGAGGGCGCAAAGGTCGTGATCGCCGACCTGCTGGAGCAGGAGGGCCAGCAGGTCGCGGCGGAGATCGTGGCTGCGGGCGGCCAGGCGCTCTTCGCCCTCACCGACGTGACCAGCGAGACGGACTGGAAGCATGTCGTCGACCTGGCGGTGGGACGGTTCGGGGGGCTCGATATCCTCGTGAACAACGCCGGCCTGAGCAGCACCTCGGCGGCCGACCCGCTCGACACCGAAGGTTGGCGGCGGATCATGGACGTTAACGCCACCGGCGTCTTCCTCGGCAGCAAGTACGCCGTCGTGGCTATGCAGGCAAGCGGCGGGGGGTCGATCGTCAACATTTCGTCGATCATGGGCTTCATCGGTGGAGGGGGCGGGCACCCGGCCTATCACGCCTCGAAGGGAGCGGTGCGCATTCTCACCAAGGCGATGGCGGCGCGCTATGAACCGCGTGGCATCCGCGTCAACTCCGTCCATCCCGGTTTCATGCCGCCGATGCGCTCATCACGGTCGCGCAACGAGGCGGCGATGCAGGAGATTATCAAACAGACGCCGCTGCGGCGCACCGGCGAGCCGATCGAGGTCGCTTACGGCGTGCTGTTCCTCGCCTCGGACGAGGCCTCATTCATCACCGGCACCGAACTCGTGATCGACGGCGGCTATATTATTCGGTGAGCGCGGAGGCAGGCAAGGTCAGGCCATCCTGTGGCCTGCCTATGTTTGCTCCTACAGCCGTTACGCCAGGACGGTCACTGTGCCTGCTGCGCCGTCGACCGTTACCAGTGCCCCGTCGGGGATGGATGTGGTCGCGGCTTTGGCGCCGACGACCGCCGGAATGCCATACTCGCGGGCCGCAATGGACGGGTGGGAGAGTATCCCGCCGCTATCCGTGACGATGGCGCCGGCGACGGCGAATAGCGGCGTCCAGGCCGGCGTGGTCATCACGCACACCAGCACCTCGCCTACAGCGAGCTCCGTCCCGAGCCCCGGCTCACTCATGACCCGAGCGCGCCCGGTGTAGCTACCGCGGCTCGCGCCGATGCCCCGAACCACCGCGGCTGCGCCCTTCGCAGCGATGACCACCGGCGCGCCGGTGTCCTGCGAAACCGCCGTCACTGAGCCCGTTCCACCGATGGTGGCCGGAGGCTGGCGGTCTTTCCAGCTCTCCCATTCTTGGCGCCTCTGGCTGATGCGCTCCGCGAGCACGGCGGCCGCGGATCCGGTGTCCGAGGCCAGCTCCTCCGGCAGCAAGAACCAAACATCCCCAACGCTCGCGATGCGCCCCTCGCGGACCAAGCGTCCTCCCTGGCGCAACAGCGCCCCGCGGAGACTGCCGGCGGTCGTGAGCTGCCACAACGCACGTGCTTCACGAACCGCCACGTACACTGCCATCGGCGCTTGCAGCTCGTGAAACCGCTGCCGGTCAGCGTCCATGGGAAGACGCTGCTCGAGGTCGCGCACGAGCGCATCTCGCCGCTCGGCCGCAGCAGCGATGGCTGATTCCGGTGAGGGAACCCGGTCGAGTAGCATACGGCGCATGAGCGCCAGCGGTACCTCCGGCTGCTCGTTCCAGGTGGGGGAGGCGACGTCCCAGCCTTGCGCCTGCCAGCCGTACCGCGCCAGGCAGGCATCAAAGGCGGCCACCACCTCCTCCCCGCCCGCCTTGACGACCGGCGCCTTGAACCGGTCGGGGGGCGCCTCCAAGAAGGCTCGCCGCACCTTCGGCGACCGGTCCGCCAGCTGTGCCACCTCCCAGAGAGCTTGGTCGACAGCAAGTGTCGCGTTTGGGTAGCCAGGCGTTAGCTCGAGGGCGAGCGCTTCGCCCTCGGCGCCAAACGTCTCGGTGCAGAAGCGGATGAGTCGGTTCATCGCATAAGTGACGTCCTGCACGAACGTCAGATTGAACGCGTAGCCGGCTCGCTCAGCCAGGGCAGCCACCAGCGTCGTGTCCGGTGTCTGCTGCAGCCATTCACACGCCGCCGAGATGCGTGGTTGACAAAAGCTCGCCCACGCATCCCACGACCCGCCGCAGCGAGCCGCGAATTGCTCGGCGGCGGTTTCTCGCGCGGCCTCCTCGTCAGCGGGCACAGGCGAGAGGCGGAGGTATTGAAAGCCGTTCACCACCAACCAGGGGCGGTGCCCCACGGGCCGGGGTACACCAACCTCCTCGTGAGCACGGGAGCGCCCCGCATCCATCAGCCGATAGACGGCGGCGGCAAGCGGGGTAAAGGCGCGAGGGAAATGCGACTGGTTCCAGCCCAGGGTGAGCGCGGCATGCGCGGAGTCTTCCCACACGACCGGAAAGGGCGTGCCATCGGGGCAGGTGTAGACGGCATCAGGCGGGGCGGCCATCGGTGCCTCCCAGGCGCACACGCGCAATGGAAAGGTGAAACTGCAACTCCTGCAGTATACCGATAACAAGCAGCGGCCGGTTCCCGGCGCCTGCTCCGCCCGCGCATCACTCCTTGTCGGAGTAGCTGTAGCCCAGCCCGGCACGGGCATCGGACTGGACTCCGTACTGGGGTATGGGGTAGCGCAGGCCGTTCTTGGCGAGG
>DHIZ01000362.1 GCA_002404055.1 Chloroflexi bacterium UBA4733 | reverse complement strand
CGGTTCACCGGACACGACGCTGTAGATTCCGACGGGAGCAGAGCACCACCGCCTGCTCCCGTGTTCGGCATCTGGGCGGGTACTTGGGCTGGTTCTGCCGACGCTCCAATGGTCCAGGACTCGCCAACCGCCACGTTTACGGGCGGGTGGCGCTGGTGAACCGAACGACATTCGCCGGGTTACTCTGCCCCGCCGCCTCAGCCCGCGCCAGCGCCAGGTCCAGCATACGCTCGTCGATGCCCAGAATGCGCGCCAGCGCGACGGGCACGTGGGGATGCTCCCGCCGAACCTGATCCAAGGCCGGTCGAACAGTGTCGAGCAACACGCTGCCGGGGAAGACCAGATAGGGCTGAACGGCAACGGCGATGACGCCGGCAGCAATCACCGAGCGCACCGCCTCCGGCAGGCGCGGCTCTCCGATCTCAGCCTGGGCATGGCTGAAGATCGACACCCCCAAGCGCTGCGCTGCCATTGCCGTTATGGCGCGTAAGCCGGCATCCGCTTCGCTGGCGCGGCTGCCACGACTCACGACGACTAGGCCAAGCGTCACGGCGGACGGAACGCTGCGCTTCCAGTTGGGACTGTCCAGCAACTCCCGCACCCGGTCGGCGCAGACATCCGCCATGGTCGGGTCCGGGCCCAGACAATCGGCATAGCGCAGGTCCAGCCGGGGATGCTCTCGGCGCAGCTCAGCCAGCTCGGCCGGAATCTTGAGGCGGACCTCGCGTCCGCCGAAGAGGAAATAGGGCACGACGGTGACGCGTTCAGCTCCCGCCTGGTCCGCTGCCGCAACCGCCTCCGCCAGGCTGGGCCGCGTGAACTCGAAGCCGGCTAGCCGCACTCGCATCTGGTCGCCGACGCGCTGTTGCAGCCGGCGGACGACTTCGGCCAGCCCGACGTCGGTGGCGTTGTTGCGCCGACTGCCGTGGCCAAGCAGTATGATCTCCTGCGGCATGCAGCAGTCCCTTCGGCAACGCTCGCGGCGGACGCGCGGCAGCGCGCTACGGTATAGACTACCCAAAGGCACGAAGGAGATGCGCATGGCTGGAACCCAAGTCTCGGGCTTCGTCTCACCCACAGAGGTGTCCTACGGTCGTGGCGCCGTCGCTGCAGTTGGCAACATCGCCGCCCGCTATAGCCGTGACCATCTGCTCCTTATCAGCGACCCCGGCGTGGTCGCCGCCGGGCTACTTGACCGGGTAACTGACCACCTCAAGGCAGCTGGCGCGCGTTGGAGCCTCTTTGCCGACATCGAGGCGAACCCATCGGTGGAGACGGTCGAACGTGCCTTCGCCGCCTACCAGGCGGCCGACGCTGAAGCGATCCTGGTGGTCGGCGGCGGCAGCGCCATGGACGTGGCCAAGGCCGTTGGTGTCCTGGCGACGAACGGCGGCAAGATCACCGATTACGAGGGCGGCGAACTTGTTCGTAGGCCGGCAGCGCCGATCATCGGCGTCCCCACCACCGCCGGCACCGCCAGCGACGTGACCATTTTCTGTGTCATTACCGACCGCGCTCGCAAGTTCAAGTTTTCCTGCCGTTCGGCCAACCTGGCGATGCGTCAAGCCATTATGGACCCCGAATTGACTCTGAGTATGCCGCCGGCACTCACCGCCGCCGTCGGCATGGACACCTTGACGCACGCCATCGAGTCGTATGTCTCGACGCTCGCCTACCCGCTCACGGAGTCGCTCAGCCTGGGCGCGATCGCGCTGGTCCAACAGCACCTCGAGCGCGCCGTCCACGACGGTGGCAACATCGCGGCGCGGGACGGCATGCTTATGGCCTGTTGGATGGCGGGGCTGGCCTTCACCCAGGCCCGGCTGGGCAACGTGCATGCCATGGCGCACCCGCTTGGCGGCCACTTCAACGTGCCGCACGGCGTCGCCAACGCCATTATCCTGCCCGTCGTGATGGACTACAACGCTTCGGCGGCGCCGGCAAAGTACGCGCGCATTGCCGAACACATGGGCCACCACAGCACCGGCAACGGTGCCGTTGATGCTGCGGCAGCGGTGACGCTGGTGCGGCGCCTGGCGGAACGGGTAGGTATTCCACCCTCCCTGAGCGCCGTCAATGTGCCGCGCAATGGCATCCCGGCGCTGGCTACTGATGCCATGCAAAGCGGCAACATCGCCATCAATCCGCGTCCCACGACCTACGAGGACATCGTGAGGCTGTTCAACCAATGCATGTGACGGAGATTCAGGCGGAACTGCGCCGCCAGCAATTGGACGGCTGGTTGGTGGCATCCTTCCGCGGTAGCAACCCGATCTTCGGCGACCTGACGGGCATACCTCATCAATTCACGCGCCGCACGGTCCTCTGGCTGCCGCAGCAGGGCGGAGCGGTACTGCTTGGCTCTTCCGTGGACGGCCACTCGCTCGTCAGCCCGGTCGATTGGATTGAGCGCACCGTGCAGTATGCCGGACTGTCCGACCTGCAAGCCCACCTGGCCATGCTCTTGCGCGGCGCGAACCGAGTCGCCATGGAGTACAGCGTCGACGGCGCTAACCCGCCGATCTCTCGCGTCGATGCCGGTTTCGTGGACTGGGTACGCGCGCTGGGGCCGACTGTCGTCTCGTCCGGAGACCTGATCAGCCTGCTGGTGCGCTGGGACGCCGACCAGGTCGCTGATCACCGCGCTGCCGCCGCCATTGTGGATCGCGTGCGCGCCGCCGCCTTCCAGGAGGCCTTTGCGCGAGCCGACAGTGCGCACCCGGCGACCGAGCACGAACTGACGGCAAGCATCCTGGCCCGCTTCGCCGAGGCCGGCCTGACGGGCGCCGGCGCCGACGTGGCCGTCAATGCCCACGCCGCCGACCCGCACTACGTTCCCTCCGCCGAGCGTCCGGCGCCGATCCGCCCGGGCGACAGCATCCTGATCGACCTCTGGGCACGCCGGCCTGCTGCGCGCTCCCCCTATGCCGACAGCACCTGGATGGGCTTCGTCGGGCGTCAACCTCCTGCTGAACTCCAGCGGGCCTATGCCGCCGTGCGAGCGGCCCGCGACGCGGGGATCGCCTTGCTGGAGGACGCATGGCGTGCCGGTCGTCCCCTGCGCGGCCGCGACGTCGATCGTCACGTTCGCAACCTGCTTGCCGAACTGGGCTACCCCACCGAATTCAGCCACCGCACCGGCCACAGTCTGGGCTGGCACCATGTGCATGGCGATGGCCCCAACTTGGATGACTTTGAGTTTCCAGATGATCGGCTGCTGACGCCCGTCGCGGGCATCACCATCGAGCCGGGCCTCTACGTGCCGGGCGGCTTCGGCGTTCGCCTGGAGGTGAGCATTATCCTGACGGAGCAGGGGCCGCTGGTCACGACGGCGCGCCAAGAAGAGTTGGAGATGCCGTAGTGATCGTTGTAGCAAGCAGCAACGGACAGGTGGGCATCGCCGACGCGGTGCGGGTGCTGGCTGGCGGCGGCTCTGCGCTGGATGCCGTGGAAGCCGGCATTAGGCCAGTCGAGCTGGACGTGACGGACCAGAGCGTGGGTGTCGGCGGCTTGCCCAACATGCTGGGACAGGTCGAACTGGACGCCAGCATTATGGATGGTCGCACGCGCGCGGCCGGCGCGGTGGGAGCGCTGCAAGGCTATCCCCACCCGATATCCGTCGCGCGAAAGGTGATGGAGCTGCTGCCGCACGTCTTCCTGGTGGGCGACGGCGCCGCCCGCTTCGCCGCCGAGTGCGGCTTTTCCGGGCACGAGTTGTTGACCGACGCCGCGCGCGAAGCCTGGCAGCGCCGGCTGGCGGAGGCTCCTCCCGCGTCGGAGCCGGGGATGCAGCGCTACTACGCGACCATGGGCCGGCTGCGCGAACGCGTGCGAGCGGCGGTAGACCCGACGGTGCCGAACGAGACCGTCAACTTCCTGGCGCTTGATGCCGCCGACCGCCTGGCGGTAGGCGTGAGCACCAGCGGTTGGGCCTGGAAGTATCCAGGGCGGTTAGGTGACTCTCCGGTGATTGGCGCCGGCAACTATGCTGACGACCGCTACGGCGCCGCCGCCTGCACCGGCCGCGGCGAACTGGCGATCCGCGCCTGCACCGCCTTTGCCACTGTCATGCACATGCGCGCCGGCCTGTCGGCGGACGATGCCTGCGCCGCCGCCCTGCGCGACGTGCTGTCATTGGACGATCCCTACGCCGGACCGTTCAATATCGTGGCGCTCGATCCTGCCGGTCGCTCCGGTGCGGCCTCTAACCGCCCCAACAGCAGCTATATCGCCATGACGCCGGGTCAAAATCAGCCGGAGGTCCGAGCGCGGCTGTACGTCCAGTGACGCCTGAAAATGGAACCGGCGATCTAAGGCGAGTCTGCCGCAAACATGCGCGCCATCGTCGTCATTGGCAGGAACAAACGCTGAGGCTGACGCGTCAGGCGCAAAAAGTCATGACGTTCGTAGAACTGCGCAACACGGTCATCTTTGGCGTCAACCAGGAGCGCCACAGCCGCGACATCGGCATGACTCACACGCCAGCATCGCTCGCAGGCATCGAGAAGAAGGAGTTGTCCGAGGCGCCTGCCTTGATACCGCTGATCTACGGCAAGGCGGCCCAGCAGCACTGCTGGCAGTACTGGGTAGCGGGGCAGGCGCCGGGCGACTTCCGCAGGCAATTCGGCAGACTCAACGGAAGCGGCGCAGAGGGTATAGTAGCCGAGAATCCGTTTCGACTCACCATCGTTGAGCACGAAGACGCGGGCTGCATTGCGCCGCATATCCTGGCTTGCTTGCCGTTGCAGGTACTGATCCAGTCCGGCCACGCCACAGGAGAATCCTGATCGGTCGTGGCCAGCCGCCAACGGCTCGACGGCATACGTCGCCACACTCGTTACTCGTGGTCAACGAGCTGACGATATCGGGCAACTGCCGCGCGCATGTAGTCGCTCGGCACGGGGGGGGAAAGCAGCGCCTCAGCAAAACGTCGGCTCTCGCTCGCGCTCAAGGAAATCACCTGATGCTCACGAATCGTTTCTCTGGCCACATGCTGCGCACTCGTCACCAGGAAATCGGAGAGCGTACGCCCCTCCAGTGCCGCGGCCTGTTGCAAGAGCGCCTTTTGCTCATGACTGATGCGCACTTCGACGCGCTCACGCTTCGGTCGCTGCGGCGCCAGGCCGGCGCTCGCACTCAGTACTGACATCGAATCCTCCAACCTCTCGCCACTCAGGAAACACCATTGTACGGTTGAATCCCGTACAATGCAAGCTACCCTTCGGCGAAATCGGCTGACAGAAAAGACTGAAGGCTGTCCCATATCCGTGCGGCCACCTCGTCCACCGACCGGGAACCGTCGATCACCGTCCAGCGCTGCGGCTCCAATCGGGCCAGGGCGAGGAAGCCGTCGCGAACACGCTGGCGGAACTCCGGACCCATCCGATCGAAGAAGTTGTCGGCGCCGCGCGCACTGAGGCGCTGCAAGCCGGCGTCGATCGGTATGTCCAGCAGGATGGTGTGGTCGGGCTGCAGGCCGCGCGTGGCGATGGCAATGACGGCACGTAACTCTGCTAGATCAGCGCCGCGGCCGTAACCCTGATAGGCGAGGGTCGCGTCGGCGTAACGGTCGGCTAGCACGGTGACGCCCTCGGCCAGGGCAGGCCGGATCACCTGCGCCACCAGTTGGGCGCGCGCGGCATTGAGCAGCAGCAGTTCCGCCACTGGGTCGTTCGTCGTGTCATTGCGCGGCAAGATCAGCGCTCGCAACTGCTCCCCCAGCGGCGTGCCGCCCGGCTCGCGCGTACAGAGGACCCGACGCCCGGCTTCTTCCAACCGAGCCGTCAGCAGGCGAAGTTGCGTCGTCTTCCCGGCGCCATCCGGCCCCTCAAGGCTGATGAAGAGGCCGCGGTGAATGGAACTTGCCGTCAATGCCGGTAAGCCAGGCTCGCATGAACCTGCGCGGTGAGTCTGGTCTCTCGCAAGCGTGTTCCTGAAAGCCGAGTAACGGTGGCGACCAATGGTCCCCCGCCAACCGCCATGTAGCCCCAGCCTGCTTCAGCAGGCTTGGTGTTGTTAGCCCTACGCTTGAGACGTGTGATGCGCATTAGCCGA
>DHIZ01000028.1 GCA_002404055.1 Chloroflexi bacterium UBA4733 | reverse complement strand
CGCCCATCTGCTCGCGCATGATCCGGCCCGCCGGGGGGATGGTGAGGTCGTGGCCCATCGCGAAATCGATCTTGGCCAGCACCAGGTCACCGGGAACGACGCTCTCGCGCCCGGCGCCCCGAGCCAGGATCTTCTCGGTCATCGTCATGCCCATTACTTAATCCCTCAGCCTTTTCACGACAGCGTCCCCCGCCTGGGATGTGGACAGGTCGCCTCCGATGTCGCGCGTGCATTCACGCGCTCGGATGGCTGATTCGACCGCACCCTCGATCGCGTCTGCCATTTCAGGAGCACCCAGGTGTCTCACCATCATAGATGCGCTCAAGATCGCCCCGATTGGGTTCACGAGGCCCTTGCCGGCAATGTCGGGCGCGGTGCCGTGGACAGGCTCGAATAGACCCCGGCCCGTCTTGGGATTGATGTTGGCGGACGGTGCGATGCCCATCCCGCCGACCAGCTCTGCGGTGAGGTCGGACAGGATGTCGCCGAAGAGGTTTCCGGTGACGATGATGTCGAACTGGCTCGGGTCCTTGACGAGCTGCATCGCGGCGGCATCGACGAGCAGGTGGCGTGTCTTCGTCTTCGGGTGCTGGCCGGCCACCGCCTTCCATCGCTCCTGCCAGAGGCCACCGGCGAAGGTCATGGCGTTGGACTTGTCGATCATCACGACTTCGCGGCGCGCGACTTGAAATGCGTGCTCGATGATGCGCGTGACGCCAAGGTGGGTGTTGATGTCCTCCTGCGTCGCGATCTCTTGATCCGTTCCTCTCTTGAAGCGTCCTCCCATGCCGACGTAAAGGCCTTCGGTGTTCTCACGAACGGTCAACAGGTCGACGTGGCGCCGATCCTCGCGGCGCAGCGGTGACAGGCGATCGTCGTAGAGCTTGGCTGGGCGCAGGTTGACGTAGAGGTCGAGCTCGAAGCGAAGGCGGAGCAGGACACCCGCGAGGTAGCCCGTGTGATTCACGCGTTCGTCCCCCACCGCACCGAACAGAATCGAATCCGCCTTTGCAAGCTGCGACCACACCTTGTCGGTGATGGGGACGCCGTCGCGAAGGTAAGCGTCGGCGTTGACGTCGTACTCCTCGAACTCGTAGTCGGCGCCGGCGGCGCGGAGCACCTTGATCGCTTCGGGGACGACCTCCTTCCCCGCTCCGTCGCAAGGTAGGACGGCGATCTTCTTCGGCACCTAATTCGCCACTTGCGTATTCGCCGTTTCGCGAGCGGGCTCGCGCAGCTTGTAGCGTTGGATCTTGCCGGTCGCCGTCTTCGGCAGCTCCTGCACGAAATCGATCAGGTGAGGGAACTGATACCGCTGGAGCCGATTCTTGCAATGCTCCTGGAGCTCGGCCACCAGCGTGTCGTCGGCGCTGACGGCGCCCTTGGTGATGACGAAGGCCTTGATCTTCGTGAAACCTTCGACGTCGATGCCTACCACCGCGCTCTCGCCGACCGCAGGGTGCTCGAGCAGCGCTGACTCGATCTCGATCGGCGAAACCCACAGGCCGCTCACCTTGATCATGTCGTCGGACCGTCCCTCGTACCAGTAGAAGCCATCCTCATCCATGCGGTACCTGTCGCCGCTGAAGAACCATTCGCCCAACACCGAGCGTTTGGACTTTTCGTGCTGCGCCCAGTAGAGGGCCAGCGCGCTGTCGCCTTTCACGTACAGGTCGCCGGCCTGGCCTGGTGGCAGTGCGTTGCCTGCATCGTCGAGGATTTTCAGCTCGTAGCCGGGGACCGGCTTGCCGCTGGAACCGGGCCGCACATCGTCCAAGCGGTTGGAGCAGTAGATGTGCAGCATCTCGGTGGAGCCGACTCCATCCAGGATGGTGAGCCCGAAGGCGTCATTCCACCGGCGCCAGACCTCCGCAGGCAGCGCTTCGGCCGCTGCGACGCAGTGGCGGATCGAGGAGAGGTCGCGGTTTTTCGAGCCTTCGAAGTTGAGGATCGCGTTGTAGAGGGTTGGGGCTGAGAAAAAGAGCGTTGGGCGGCGCTTCTCGATGGTGTCCAGGGCAGTGGCCGGGGTGTTACGTCCGGCGTGAAGGACCGTTGAGGCGCCTACCCAGTAAGGCATGGTGAGGTTGTTGCCGAACCCATAGGCGTGGAAGAGGCCGGTGGTCGAGAAGGTGATATCGCGCTCCGTGATGCCGAGGACCTGCTCTCCGTACGTCACGCACGTGTAAGGGATGTCGTGCTGCAGGTGGACGACTGCTTTCGGCTTGCCGGTCGAGCCGGAGCTGTAGAGCCAGAAGGCCATGTCGTCCTTTCGCGTTGGGGCCACCGGAACGTCGGGGCCGGGAGAGATCTGGTCGGCGCGCAGCACGGTGGGCGTGGTGTGGGCGCGGTGCGCGGCCTCGGTCAGCTTCTCTTCGGTAGCGCCGTCCACCACCACGACACGGGACAGGGAATCGTCGAGGAAGTGGTCGTAATCCTCGCTGCGCTGGAGGAGGGGGTTGACGGGGACGGGAACGGCGCCCATCCAGATCGCGCCCAGGAAGGCGGCGACCCAACCCGGGCTGTCGTAGGCGACGATCAGGACTCGCTCCTCGCGGCGTACGCCGAGGTCGGTGAGGGTGCGGGCGGCGCCGCAGGCCAGCTTGCAGAGGACGCCGTAGGTGACGTCACCGGCGGCTGAGTGGATGGCGACTTTAGACGCTCGCGTCTTCAGGTTGCGGTGGAGGAGGTCGGCGCCGACGTTGTAGCGCTCCGGCAGATCGAGGCCCCCCATCTCACGTGTCAGTGTAGTTTCGGAGGGTGGTGGATGGCCGGGTGACCCTGGTTTACGACGGGGAGTGCGAGTTTTGCACTCGGTTGGCCCGGTGGGTGGAGAGGCGGGACCGTCGTGGGCGGATTTCGGTGCGCGCCAATCAGGTGGAGGGGCTGATTGAGTCTTTGGGGTTGACGCGGGGGGAGGTCGATCGGGCGACGTGGGCGGTTGAGTCGAGTGGGAGGAAGTTTGAGGGGGCGGCGGCGATCAACCGGGTGCTGACGGAGCTTGGCGCTGGGTGGGCGTTGCTCGGTTCGTTGTATTTAGTGCCGCCTGTTCGGTGGGTTGAGGATCTCTATTACAGGCGGGTGGCCAGGAGGCGCGCCTGGTGGTGAGCCAGAAGACTTGTTAATTGCTTCTTCAGCACAGGCACGGGCGGACGCCGTCCGCTACTTACGGTGGAACTGACCCGAAAGCGAATCGGTCAGGCATAAGCGCGACGATGTTGCCTTCGGCGGTGATGACCAGCTGCCAGCCTTCTTCGTGAACCATGCGGTGATGCCGGCGGCACAAAAGAACCAAGTTGTCCATCACGTGCTTGCCGCCATCGGCCCAATGCTTCAAGTGATGGACATCCGTCCAATCGGCGGGCCGGTCGCAACCTGGAAACCGGCAGCCCTTATCACGCACCACCAGCGCTCTGCGCTGTGAGCCGCTGATCGAACGGCTGGTCTGACCAGCCCGCGGCTGAGCCGACTCGGAGCCAAGAAAGATCGGCGTGACGGCGGCGTCGCATGCGAGCCGGCGCGCTGTCTCGGCTGGAATCGGCTGCGCCCACTCAAGGTCAGCCGCCGGCGAGCCCGGCTGATTGGCCAAGGTCGCCATGGATACGGTGACCGCCACGTGCGGCTTCTGGCCACCAACCTGGGGCAGCGTGCCGCTGTCCAGCTTCTGGCGTGCCAGCTCGACCAATGAATCAGCGCGTCGCTGCTTTGGCGTGCGCTTGTCGTCGGGGGTTGGCGGTCCGCTGAGCGCATTGAGCGCTGTCTGGATGATGGCGCCCGCTTCGGAGTCGAATCGCCCATTCATGTAAAAGACGCCATCGAGCGTCTGGCTGAAGTGAAGGAAGCGCAGCTCGTGCGACTCGTTGGCTTCCTCGCGAACCGAGTCGGGGTCCATGAGGTGCTGGAGCTTGATCGTCACCATTCGCAAACGAGCGAGGTCCAGCTCCTTGGCCGCGGTGACCAGGATCGTCTCCGCGTTGCTCTCCATCTTGTCGCCGAGCTTCTCTGAGGTGCTGGCGATCATCGCTGCGTGGGCATAGCTGATGTCGCCGTCGGCGAACGCTTGCGTTGTCTGGGGTAGGTCGGCCAGCTCCCGCGCCACGGCGACACGACCGGCGGCGGCCGCGGGTGAGAAGTTGCACTTCCAGCGCAGCCACGACTTGGCGGTCAGGGTTTGAGTGGCCCCGTAGCCGCCACCTGAGTCGAAGCGGTGGAGGCGCCGTGAGAGCTCTGCATCGAGCATGTTGCCAAGTCGGCGTAGCTCTTCCATATCAGGGCCCATCGCCGATGCCGGCACCGCCTCGAGATCCTCCTCGCGCAAGCGCTGGAGGCCCTCATATATGTCTTGAAATGGGGTTGAATCGGGGCTTGGTTGATACCCGAACTCGACAACGGAACGCATGTTCGTATTCTACCAAATTCGTATTCAAAATCAATACAAACACACCCTTAACAGGGCCCATTTTCGAAGGAAAGTTTGTAGTTTCGTAATGCCCTCGTCGGACGGTCTTGGCGTCTGCCAGACACCCGCCAACACCCTGTTCCCAGCCCGTTACCAACACCACGGCCACTGCACGCATCCATATGCCAGCCACGCCTGGCACCACAGGAGGCAGACTGCTTGTTAAAGCTTTGTTCCGGTTAAGCCCGTTGTCGGTGGAACAACTGTTCGAAACAATCGTGCAATGGGCAAACGAAGCCGATTGGTTGCCAAGCGCCGCCGGCGACGTGAAGATTTCGATCGATTGGTCCACGTGTGGGTCAGACTCCAACGTCTAAGACTTGAATCCTTTTTATCCGCTGCGATCTTTGCCAGGTCAGAGGCACAGGCAGGGCATGATCGGGATTGGTCGATAGCGTGGCTCAGCGCCAACTGCGGCACGACGGAAGCCGAGGCCGCTGACTGGATCGACTTCGGCGAGGCAATACTGAATGACCGAATGATTCGCGGCCTGCCGATGCCTACTGCCTGACGACTGCGGCGGCTCCCTTTCTCAGGACGTATTTCTGGATCTTTCCCGTCGCCGTCTTCGGCAGCTCTGGAACAAAAGTCACGCTATGCGGTGCTTTGAAATGTGCCAGCCGGTCGCGGCACAGCTTGATCAGCTCCGGTTCGGTGGCAGTCGCCCCCGCCTTCAAAACGACGTAGGCGTGCGGCGCCTCCCCCCACTTCTCGTGAGGCAGGCCGACGATCGCCGCCTCCTGCACTGCCGGGTGCCGCAGCAGGACGCCTTCGACCTCCAGGCTCGAGATGTTCTCTCCCCCGCTGATGATCACGTCCTTGATGCGATCTCGGATCTCGGCGTAACCGTCCGGATGCAGCACTGCCGCATCGCCCGTGTGGAACCAGCCGTCGCCCATGACCTTCCTGGTCGCCTCCGGGTCGTTGTAGTAGCCCTGCATGATCACGTTGCCCCGCGCGACGATCTCGCCCAAGGATTGTCCGTCCGCCGGGACATCCTTGCCGTCAGTGTCGACCACGCGCAGCTCACCCGACGTGATGAGCTCGACTCCCGTGAGTGCCTTGACGATGCCCCGCTCGGTGGTGCCCAGCTTCTTGTGCTCCGGCCGGGGCTCGCAGATGGTGATGAAGGGCGCGGTCTCGGTCAATCCGTAAACCTGCGTGACCTCCCAGCCGAGATCCCCTTCCATGCGCTCGATGGTCGCTGCCGCCGGCGCCGCGCCGGCCGTTATGACCTGCACTCCTTTTGGCACCTCGCCTCGAACGTCCGAAGGCGCGTTGGCCAGGGCTATGAGGATCGTGGGCGCCGCGCACAGCCAGCCGACGTTCTCCTCGCGGATGAGGTCGAAGACTCGCGCAGGCTCCACCTTCGGCAGACAAACGTGCGTGCCGCCTACGGCCGTGATGATCCACACGAACGTCCAGCCGTTGGCGTGGAACATCGGCA
>DHIZ01000147.1:7717-9749 GCA_002404055.1 Chloroflexi bacterium UBA4733 | reverse complement strand
CTTGCCCCCCGTGATCGGGTACGTTGGATCTCTTGCTGGCGTGCTGCAAGACGGCGGGGTTGGTGAAAGCGCGCGGCAAAGCGCGCACCGATTCCACCCATGTGTTGGCCGCCACCCGCGCGCTCAACCGGCTGGAGACGGTGGGGGAGACGATGCGCCATGCGCTCAACACGCTGGCGAGCGTGACGCCGGACTGGCTGCGGCCCCGCATCGACCCGGCCTGGCTGGAGCGCTACGGGCCGCGGGTGGACGAGTACCGCTTCCCCAAAGGGTCCGAGGCACGCCAGACGCTAGCAGCGCAGACGGGGGCGGATGGGGTGCGGCTCTACCAGGCGGCGACCGCCAGCGACGCGCCGGCCTGGCTGCGGGAGGTGCCAGCGGTAGAGACCTTGCGCCAGGTCTGGGTGCAGCAGTTCTACGCCCCGGACGACCAGGGCGTGGTGCGCTGGCGCAGCGGGGAGGACGCTCCGCCAGCCGCCCTGTTAATCAACTCGCCCTATGACGTGGAAGCGCGCTACAGCAAGAAGCGCAGCACCGTCTGGACCGGCTTCAAAGTACACGTGACGGAGACCTGCGATCCAGAGACGCCGAATCTGATCACCCATGTCGCCAC
Organism: Chloroflexi bacterium UBA4733; assembly: GCA_002404055.1. The sequence goes on along the minus strand of DHIZ01000147.1, from coordinate 9,136 downwards.
GACCTCGGCCACGGTGCAGGATGTCGAGATGCTCACCCCGATCCACACCGCCCTGGCGAACAAGGGCCTGCTGCCGGCGGAGCATCTGGTGGACGCCGGCTACGTCGATGGCGAGGTCCTCGCCACGAGCAAGGCAACGCATGCGGTGGAGGTGCTCGGCCCGGCGCCCCAGGATACGCGCTGGCAAGCCCGCGCCGGGGAAGGCTTCGACGTTGCCTGCTTCACCGTGGACTGGGAGCAGGAGCACGCGACCTGCCCCCAGGGCGTCCAGAGCACCACGTGGTCTGAGACCCATAACGACCACGCCAATCCCATCATCAACATCCGCTTCCCGGCTGCAGCCTGCCGTGCCTGCTCGGTCCGGGCGCAGTGTACGACCTCGGCCACCGGACGGCGCGAGATCACCGTCCGTCCCAAAGCCCAGTACCTGGCGCTGCAAGCGGCGCGGCGCTACCAAAAGACCAGGGAGTTCAAAACACGCTATGACGCCAGAGCCGGCATCGAAGCGACCATCAGCCAGGGGCTGCGCGTGACCGACCTGCGCCATGCCCGCTACATCGGTCTCGCCAAAACACGACTCCAACACGTCCTCACCGCCGCTGCCCTCAACATCTGCCGACTGAGCGACTGGTTCGCGGAGCGCCCCCGCGCCTCCGTCCGCCTCACGCCGTTTGTCAAACTCGCCACAGCGCCGCTCTGATTCGCGCCTACAACGGAGGTTCGCCAGCAGTAACAAACTTTGCGGCGCACTCCCAAGGCATCCGGTCGTTGACACCACCTCGATGCTCACCTACACTTGAATCTCTACGCTCCGGATGCATTGCCGTCCGGACGGGCCGCGCGGCATTCTGGAGGTGGGGAATCGTGCGCACCAGTTCGAACGTGAAAACGCACCCGCGGCGGTGCTGGCGCTGGCTCGTCCCCGTTCCGGCTTCCATGGCCAAGGTGCTCTTGACCCCGCTGATCGCGCTGGCCGCCGCCGGGACCGTCACGCTGATCATCCCGCCGTCACCACCGCCCGGCAGCAGCCTGCCGCAAGGATCGTCCCTGGTCTTCAATGAGAGCGTGGGCGTCACGCCCAGTGCGTCCGGCCCGGATGTCCTCGACTGTGGCTTTACGGGGACGTCCGGCCCAGATGCCGTGCGCAGTGAACAGGCGGTGATCGAGCCCGGCAACGGCATCTCCATGTCGGCGCTCGGCACGCAAACGATCGGCGGGGCGACGACCTATGGCGTTCTTGCCTTCATCATCCCCGCCGGCTTCTCGGGACCGGGCAAATTCGCCGTTGCGGTGACGCCACCGACCCCGGGAGGTCTCGCATTCCAATGCGAGCAGGTGAGTGGTCCAGACACACTGGTCACCAGCGGCAGTGCGGACACCCTGACGATCACGGCAACGAGTACGGCGTCCACCACGAGT
>DHIZ01000147.1:0-7521 GCA_002404055.1 Chloroflexi bacterium UBA4733 | reverse complement strand
AGCACGGCGTCCACCACGAGCACGACGAGCAGCAGTGCCCCGAGCACGGCAGTCAGCACGTCGTCGAGCAGTAGCGCTTCCAGTAGCTCCGCGTCAAGTCGTTCATCATCATCGACGACCTCGTCGCTGAGCGCTACGGCCGCAAGCAGCATATCGGCGTTCACTTCGCCAACGGTGACACCCACCACGAGTGCGAGCATGGCATCGGTGACGGCCTCCACCATCAGCGCACCTGCGCGCAGCCCGGCGCAGGTGCCTGCTCAGTTATCGAGCGGCGTGCCGGCCCAGGTGCGAACGGGGGCGCCTTCGACCGCCTTGGTTCCACCCGCGCCGTCCAGCATCGGGCAATTTGTCATCCCTCGCGCATTGCCGAACACCGGCGCTGGCGGCCTAGCCCTGCGTTGAGCACTGCGCCGCAGGCGGCTTGGTCCTAGCCGGCCTGGCCATAGGGCGGATCGGGTCCGTGATCGCATCGCCAGTCAGGGTCGGCTGCACACCGACCGGGCAGACGCCGCGCGCCGCCAGCACGCTCGCCTCGTCGGCAGGGACGGGCTTCCCGAAGTAGAAGCCCTGCGCCAGCTCGCAGCCGAGCTCCTGCAGCCAGGTCAGGTCCTCGACGTGTTCCACCCCTTCGGCAATCACCCCCAGCCCCAGCGTCCCGGCCAGGGTGATGATCGCCCGCACAATCGCACCATCCCCATCGTTGCGCCCGAATTCGGCCACGAACGATCGGTCGATCTTAAGCGCGTCGACCGGGAGACGATGCAAGTACGCCAGCGAGGAGTACCCCGTCCCAAAGTCGTCGATGACGAGGCTGACCCCCAGCGCCCTCAGTTCCTGCAACGTCTCCATGGCGCCGGCCCCTTCGGACATCAGTAGACTCTCCGTGATCTCCAGTTTCAGAGTCTCTGGAGCAATCCCGGTCGTCGCCAGATTCTCGGCGACAGTTTGCGCGAGGTCGCGCTCGGCGAACTGTCGCGAGGAGAGGTTCACGCTCATCGTCAGCGGCGGCTGGATTGGGGAGCGAGCTTGCCATTCTTGCAACTGCCGGCAGGCAGTTGCAAGCACCCAGCCGCCGATCGGCACGATCAGTCCAGTTTCTTCGGCCACGGGGATGAACTCCATCGGACCGACCAGGCCGCGGAAAGGATGCCGCCAACGCACCAGCGCTTCAAAGCCTTCGATTCTCCCGGTGCTGAGGACGACCTGGGGCTGGTAGTACACCTCGAACTCCTGATGCTCCAGCGCTCGTCGGAGATCGGTCTCCACCGCCAGGCGCGCCACCGCCGCGGTATTCATCCCCCGGTCGTATACCTGGTAGTGCGCCTTGCCGGAGCCCTTGGCCCGGTACATCGCCGTGTCCGCGTTCCGGAGCAAGTCGCTTGCACTCTCCCGAGCATCGGTGTTGTGGGCGATACCGATGCTGGTGGTGACGAAGACCTCGTGGTCGCTGATGGACAGCGAGCCCTGCAACGCCGACGTGATCCGCTGCGCGGTTCGGACGGCATCGCTCAGGTCGCCGATCGTCTCCAGGAGGATGGCGAACTCATCTCCACCTAGGCGCGCGACGGTGTCCTCGGCTCGCAAGCAGGCGCGGAGGCGCTCGGCCACGGCGACCAGGAGTTGGTCGCCCGCTTCGTGCCCGAGGCTGTCGTTGACCACCTTGAAGCCGTCCAGGTCGAGGAAGAGCACCGCGCACATGTGGCGATACCGGCTCCCTCGCTCCAGGGCGTGCTCCAGGCGATCCAAAAAGAGGGTGCGATTTGGCAACGCGGTGAGCGAATCGTTCAGAGCCAGATGCGAAAGTCGTCGCTCCAGCGCCTCGCGCTCGGCAAGCTCGACGACCAGGCGCTCGTTGGCGGTGGTGAGGTCAGCAGTCCGTTCCAAGACGCGTTGCTCCAGTGCATCCTTCGCCTCTTGAAAGATTGCCTCCGCGTCTTTGCGCGCTGTCACGTCCAGCGCATAACCCAGAATCGGCGCCCCCTCCGCGGGTTCGGCGTCCTCGCAGCGCAGCCGACAAGAGACCCACCGCTGGCGGCCATCTGGGTGGGCGTACCGCCACTCCCGCTCCACCGCCGTGCCGGCTTGCCCCGACACCTCAGCGATTCCCTCGTTCAGATGCGCCAAGTCGTCGGCCGGCACTCGCCCCCGCCAGATGTCCGGATCGTGCAGAACCCTGTCAGCGGCATACCCGAAAAACAGCTCGGCGTTGGGGCTGACGTAGGTCAGCCGGAACTCGCCCGCCATGCTACGAAAGACGACGGCGGGGCCGGCCGTGATCATCTCCTCGAGGGCCACACGGGCTGACCGCAGCGCGCGCTCGCGATTGTCCGACCGCGTCGTCACCTCCTGAAGTCGGCGTCCCAACGCCCCGATTTCGTCATCACCGACGGCAATGGGTAGCAGCAGCATGCCCTCTTCCTGGCGCTGCACGTGCTCATCGAGACGGCACAGGCGGCGGGTGACCCCGCTGGTGAACAACAGCATGGCGGCGATCCCGCCGGCCAAGCCGAGCGCTCCGTCAGCGGCCAGCGCCACGAGGGCAATCGCATCGCGGCGGTTGGCCCCTGCCGTCCGCTCGGCGAGTCGCCGCTCCTCTTCCGCCTGGATCGCCGTCAGCTCCTGCCGCAGTGCGGTCATGGTCGTTTGGCTGGCGAGAACGCGATCTCCGCCTGGCAGCATACCAACCGGGGCGCTCTTCGTAAAGGTTGCCAACTGCAGGTCCCACAACGTCCCGAGCTCCTGTTGTGCCAGCGCGGGCACACGCTGCATCCGACCCACCTGGTTCGGGTCATCCGCGACCAGTACGGCAAGTCGCGTCAGTTGGTCGGGTAGGGCGGACGCGGCGAGATGATACGGCGCTAGGAACTGGTCCTGCCGGGTCAGATCGTAGCCGCGCATTCCGGCGTCCGCGGCGGAAAGGAGGTCTTGCACCTGTCCGACCTCGACACGCGCATCCCCGGCGTGCTGGGTCCAGGCGTCCATCTGGCGCTGTTCCGACCGCATCCAGGCAAAGATCAGCGTGGCGACGAGCAGCGCGACCAGCGGCACCGCCGCGACCGCCAGCCCTTTGGCGCGTAGCGACTGGCCTGCCCATGTCGAATGCAGCGCCGTCAGCAAGCGGGGGGGACGGACCCGCCGGCGCACCTGCGGGAGCGTGAAACGGTACATGTGCTGTCTCCGACCGGGGTAGACACGTTACGCAACAGCTTACGAGATACCGCCGCCGCCGCCGCCGGCTAGCCCGTTCGTCTTCCCGGATCGGTACTTTCCGCCGACCGAGGCGCCACGCGCCCGCCGACTAGATTGCCGCGCACCCCGCCCATCGCTACACTCCCACCCCGCACAAGGGAGGGCAGCAGACGTGACGGTCACCAGCTTTGGCACGCGCATGGGCGAGTACAGGATGGACCGTAAGCTCAGCGATGCCAACGGGCCGGTCGGCACCGACGTCGGACGGGGCTCCTTCCTCTTCATCGACACCGACGACAGAATCAGCGGCGTGGCGCTCGGCGGCGGGCCGGCCCTGCGCCGACTGGAGCCGCTCGTAGTGGGCGAGTGATGGACGACAATACGAACTGCCGGTGGCGACAACGGACGTGCCGGTCACGGCCTGAGTGACAGACCTGGGCCGTGACCCCAGCATGGCGTTCTCATGGAAGACGCGAGCGTCAGGAAGAAAGGTCCGAGGTACGACTATTGCAACGCGAACGACAGAAGGGGACCAGCCAAGCGGTCGCTGCTGTCCGTTCAAGGATGAGCGGACGCACCGCCCGCAAGTATGAGCGGCTGGGAAGCTGCCCAGCCAGGTGCGCGAGCGCCCGGACTACCGCACACGGCCCGATCCGTTCAGCAAGGATTGGCCGTGGGTGTAAAAGGAATTAGAGCGGGACCCGGCGCTGCAAGGGGTGACGCTGTTCGCCGAGGTGTGCCGCCAACCCCCTGGCCGCTACCAGGAGGGGCAAGTGCGGACGTTGCAGCGGCACATCCAGTTGTGGCGGGCGCTGCATGGCCCGGAGCAGGAGATGGTGTTCGCCCAGCGCCACGAACCGGGAGAGGCGGCGCAGGCGGCCAAGACGCGATCTGAACGCTCAGTCAAGTTGTTCGAGCGGCGTGAAGGAAAACTGATTGATAACCATCTCTACCTCTGCGTTGTCGGCAGGAGCTCTTCCGTCGAACAGCCAGAGATTGAGCCGTACGGGTGTAGGCTGCTGGGGGATGAGCCGCGCTTTGCCGGGCGTATATTCCCAGTGTTCAAACTCTTCGTTGTCATCGTCGCGATGACCGTGAAGGGACTGAAACGTCACTTGGTGACAGGTCCAAAGAAAGCGATGGGTCGTGTACGCGCCTTGCAGTGCGACGTTGAAGGAAAGGTGGTCTTCAGGAACACGCGCTCCCACGGCAGGATACACGACGTAATCGGCATTGTTTTTCGCGCTCCCATTGCCCCATTGAGCAAATTCGATGTCGATTTCGTTTGTCCCATCCTTGCCTACATCACTGGTTGGATACTTGAACAGTCCCAAGACAACATTGCGATCCAGCTGGTCAATACGGCCGACCACTTGGAATTGATAACGCCCGAGGCCGAACCGTTGTTGGGTGTTGAGTTCAACACAATGCCATTCCGTTCCTCCCGCACCGCTCTTGCTTGCCGTGAGTTTGAGATGCAACCAGCCTTTGTCGTCTACGTGAACATTGGCGTCATCCCACGTGTTCGGTCCGGGACCGCCTTTGCCTTTGCCTCGCACATCCCACGCATACCCCGAAAACATGATGGTTGTCACTTGGGTTGCCATGGTTTCTCCCTTGCTCGGCGCTCCCATTCTACGCTACACACCGTGTCCATTGCAGCAAGGCAGATTCCACATAGGCATGCACGTATCTAAACCGCCCGCCACGCCGCCGGCCTCGATCCGATGGTGGCGCTCCGGCACGAGTGAGAGGAAACTGCCCCCATGCAACCCACGGCGTCCGCTTGCTACGGCAGCACGGGATGATCGGGCAGGCGTCGATTCGGCTGGGCCAACACGACCCCCCGCGTCTACAGTGGCAGGATCCCCCGTCGCGCTGTGCCGCTCAACGACGTGACGGTATAGATCTCGGCCTGCGTGTGACCGATCATCCCGACAAACGCCCGGTGGACGGTGGTAATGCCGTCAGTGTGGATGTGGACAGCAGCACCCGTCTGGCCCGGCAGTGTGACGCGCGGCAGGAGCACGCTGAAGGTGGTGGCGCCCGTGTCGACCGTCCGGACCAACGTGACGCTGACGACGGTTCCCAGATCCGGCACGTCGGCCGTGCGAATCTCCTGGCCGGTGAAGTTCAGTGCCCGATGCGCGTCCTGGTACGTGAACCGACCGCCACCCGTGGTCACCGGACCGAAACCATCAGGAAAGTAGGAGACACTGATACCGCCACCGTGGAGGTGGTACTGATTGGGCGTGTCAGGCTGTGCGTTCGATGGTTGGGGCGACGCCACCTGCGGGTTCGGCGTGCCTGCTGGGTCTGGTATTGGCGACATGCTCACTCCTCCTTTAGCTGATTGGCCGGGGCAGTGTCTCAGCTTGGCGGCTGGGAACCAAACTGCCAAAACGATTACGTCGCAATAGTACGGAACTCATTCCGCTCTTTCCAGAGGCAACCACCATTCCGGTACGCCGCAGCGTTTGGCGCAGCAAGGGGCCGCCCTGCTACGGCTCGATCCGTTGTCAGACAGTGCGGGCCACCTCCCATGCGCAGAGGATCATCTCTGGACGTGCGTCCACTTTCCCGGCGGGTATACTCCCCGTGCGGCTGTCCGACGTTCCCCCCAGGGACGCCTCATTTTCCCACGCTGTCCCGTCGGGGTCCTCGAAGCAGCCCGGGGGAAGTCTTTTCGGCGCCTCGGCGCGCGCTGTGGCGCTAGCGAAGGAAGGGTTGCCATGGCACAGCTCGCCTTTGATCGCGACCACCTCGCCCGGTTCGGGAAGCCGGCGGTACAACCGGTCCTGAAGGGGCAGGACGGCCGGCCGGTACCGGTCCCCCCGTCCCGTCCCGGGACCGCCCAGGTCCCCGGCCCGTTGTACTGGGTCAATCAATTCGATCAGCGTTTCTATCCGTGGGGGGAGTTCCAGAACCACTCCCTCAATTGCGGCCCCAGTTGCGTCTGCATGGTCATGGACTATGCGCGTGGGGTCATCCTCGGTGTCGACCAGGTGCTGGATCGAGAATACGGGCCGGGTTTCGAGGGCTTGACGTACGTGGATCACCACGTCCAGTTCCTCAAGGACCACGGCGTGCCGACCGACGGTCAACAGGTGGGCACCCTGGTGGAATACCGGAACATCCTGCAATCGCAGGTCAGCAGCGGCTACCTCACCATCGTGCTCGGCGACTTCCTACTAGAGAACGTCGGGCACTTCGAGGTCTGCTACGGCACAGACGAGCCGGGGCAGGAGACACTCTGGCTCAATCCATATCAGGATGAATTTATGACCCTGAGCTGGGATGGTGCCTGGCTGCATTGCCAGAACACGGGCGGTTGGGTCATCGTACCCCACCGGGGGCGAGCTGCCTACCAGGTATCCTCAGAATCCTGGACGGCACAGACCATCGCCAGCCCGGTCCATGTACGAGTCGGCCCCAGTACGAGCGAACTGATCAGGCAAACGGTCTCCGCCAACACGCGGTTCAGCTTCACCCAGTACACCGACAACGGTGAAGCGATCGACGGCGGCGATCCGGCGAGTCGATGGCACTACAGCGTTGACGCCGACGGGTGGATTGCCGACGCGGTATTGCAGGATTGGGTCCGGGTCTGAGGGCCAGCCGGGGTATGGGAGACCGACGGGCCATGGCGGACGTCACGCGCCTGCTGGCGGAGCGTGACTTCGCCTCGCTGGACGAGGCCAACGCTTTCCTGCAGCAAGCGCTGTTAGGCGGTAAGGCGGCACATTCGCGGCCCCGTTCCGCCGTGGCAGCAGCCCAGGAGGTGATGGACGACGCCTGGGAAGCGGGTGGGATGCTGAGCGGGAGCGTGACCGACCGCCGCATCCGGGTCGTTTTTCCGCCAGGCCTTGATGGGGGCGCTGTCGATGATGAGGTCCCGCGCACTGATGACGCGCCTCCGGATGGCTTCCCGCACGGCGACAACGAAGAGCAGTTCGCAGGGCGGCGCCCCTGCTCGCGCCAACCGCTTCCATTGCTGGGAGGCGCAGGGGACACGCAGCCGACCCGTGGCATCCCGGGGCAGCCCACACGCCGCCGCCAAGGCTGGCCAGGCGACCAGCCAGTCGTGCATGTCTTGATAGGAGAGCCGCCAGAGGGTGCGCAACAGCGCCAGCAGCAACAACGACGCCTCTGGATAGACAATCGGCGCCCCGCCAGGCCCCTTCGGCAAGGCGGGCGGGCAACGCCGCTGAGACAAGGCGACGGCACACTGACACAGCGCCAGCAAGTGGAACGTCGTTACCAGCGTCAGTGCGCTGATGTGCAAGTCCGGACCCCGGCGCGCCACCGCCCGCTGGTATGCTGGCGGCG
>DHIZ01000021.1 GCA_002404055.1 Chloroflexi bacterium UBA4733 | reverse complement strand
TTATTTCGTGACGGGTCCTAAGGTTGCAAGAGGATAGTCGTCACGCTCTGCGACGGAAGCATTGCCGTAAGGGTGCCATTGGCAGTAAAGGCCGGCAGCGCAACCGGTGCCAGGTCATGGGCGACACTCGTCGCGTAGGCGCCCGTGATGCGGAGCCGGGCAGCACCGATGGGGAACCGGAGACGCAGCGCCTTGGGATCGCTGCCGGTTGAGGCATTGTTGATAGCGATGAGCGTCCAGGCGCCGTTCTGGGTAAAGGCCAGCAGGCGCACGTGCTCGGGGGCGTTGTCAACAGCATAGCGGACGGCGCCGGGGCGCACGTAGCGGCTGAAGTTGCCGAACACCCAGTAGCGGTTGGTGAAGTAGATCGTCTGGTTGCCATTGCGTCGGAAGTCCGGGTCGTAGTAGAGGAGACCGTCGTTCCAGCCGCTGCCGTTTGTCATCGCAGCACAGCCAGGATGCGTGGCCGGGGAGCAACCGATTGCGGAGGAGAGGGCGACCCACCAGTGAAAGGCGGCATCGTTGGCCTGGGTGAGATCCTGCCAGATGGCGTTGGCGAGCCAGAGCCCGCTGGTCATCGTCGGATCGTAGTTAGCGCCAAAGCTGCTGCCGTTGTAACAGCAGATTTCGGTCATCCAGAGCGGCTTACCGAAGCGGACGCCGACCTGGGCTGCAGCGCGAAGGGTGGTGTCGTCCGGATAGTCATAGGTGTGATGGGCGATGGCAGCGATGTGCTGCGCGGCGTCGTTGCTGCCAAGCCACTGGGGACCGTTGGCTGAGATGTCGCTGGTCTTGTTGGATTCGTCGGCGATGCCGCGGGCGAAGGGTGTGCGCCGGTCCAGCGCGACAGCGAGCGCATTGATTAGCGTGGCGCGCTGGTCAACCGGCACCTGCATGCCTTCCTGGCCGCAACTGGCGAAGGTGCTGTCCGGCTCGTTCATTGGACTGACATAGGAGAGGGTGATCCCCTCGCTCACGCGCAGATGCGCGACGATGTCGGCAAGGTAGGTGGCGTAGGCGACTTCGGCGCCCGGCGTGAGCTTACCACCGCAACTCTGGCCGTTGGTCGTCCAAGGTGGCGGCGCGCTGTTGGCGAAGCCCAGCAAGATCGGCACCTTGCGGTCACGGGCCGCGCGCAGGAAGAGCATGCCGCCGGGATCACGAGACCAGTCGTAGTGGCCAGGCCGCACCAGGAAGGTGGCCGGCGCCCGCGTGGGGTTATTCACGCCGACGCCACCGCCGCCGATGTTGTAGCGGTAGACGCTGAGACCGATGCCACCCGAAGTGAAGAGCAAGTCAGCGACCCGCTGCTGGACGGCGGGGGCAAAGTCGACCAGGTCATTTGGCCACCAGGCGCCGGACGCGCCAAAGCCCTCCATCGTCTGCGCCGCTGCGCCGACGAGCGCGGTGTTGGGAGGCGGGGAAGCAGTGGGTTCCGTCGTCACCGGATGGCCGCGGCAGGCCGCCACGAGGAGGAGCACGAAGACGGCAAAGAACAGACGCCCGACGCAATGAGTCCCCCGACCGCAGACGGCATGCGCATCGCTCCGCACCCTTACCCCTTGAGTGCCGTATTGATGTTGGTCGTCATCTGCTTGCCTGCCGTGGAGGCGTCGGTCTTGCCGGCGATCAGGTCGTTGATAATGTTGCCGGTGACCTTGCCGCTCAGCATCTGATTCCATTGCGGCGTGATTGGCATGTCGATGATCATGTCCTCAGAGGTGATGAACGCCTGCGTGTGGTCGGCCGGCTCGTCACCCGTGAAGACAGCCGATGTGGCGACGGATTTGCGGGTCGGCATATCCTGCCGGGTCTTGGCGATGATCTCCTGTGACGGCTTGCTGGTGAGTGCCGTCACCAGGTCGAAGGCAGCGGCTTGCTGCTTCCCCTCGCTGGTCAGACACCAGGCATTGGAGAACAGCACGGTTGCAGCCACCTTTCCTTTAGGCAGCGGCGCCGCCGCCCAGTTGAATCCGGCGGCCTTGTCGTTGGACGACACTGCCCAGAAGCCGGTCTCGTCCATGCCCGTCTTCCCCTGGACGATCCATTGGTCGCCACCGCCCTTGGGTAATGTCTTCGATTCGGTGGCGTTCGGCGCGATCTTGTATTTGTTGAACCAGTCGGAGAACCATTGCAGGCCGCCGATCGCCGCGTCGGTATCCAGCGTGGCCTGCGTCTTGTCGTGGTTGAGAACGCTGCCGCCGTTCTGATAGACGGCGCTCATCCACCAGGGCCACCAGTTGCCCGAGCCGATACCGTAGGTCTTCGTGTCGCCGACGCCGACGGAGAGCTTGGTGGTGGCGGTCATGAAATCATCCCAGGTCCAGCCGGCTGTCGGCATCGTTGCGCCTACTTTGTTGAACAGGTCCTTGTTGTAAAACAGCACCATGGGGCCGCCGCGCGGCGGGATGCCTTCGACCTTGCCCTGGTAGGTGTAGGCGCGCAAAATGTTGGGGTAGAAGTCACCCAGGTCGAAGTTCGTTTGCTTGATGAACTGGCTGAGATCGAGTGTGACGCCCTTGGCGGCGTAGCCGACGAAGGCTTCCGCCATCTCGAACACATCCGGCGGCGTGCCGCCGGCAACCATCGCCTGGAGTTTGTCGTCGAAGCTGCCGGTCACCAGGGTCGCCGTGACGTGGACTTGCGGATGCGCGCTGGTGTACTGATCGATAATCTTGGAGTTCGTTTCCTTATCCTGCTGGCCGCCCCAGTAGATCACGGTCAGGTCAGCCTTGCCGGTGGCCAAGGAGGAGCCGGTGCTGGCGGCGGGCGCCGTTGTCGTGGTCACGGCGTTCGACGCGGCGCTCGACGTAGCGGTCTGGCTGGCGGTCGAAGCGGCGGCGCTCGTGCTGGCCGCTGCCCTACTCGAGGCAGTCGTTACCGCGGAAGGGGTAACGCCGCCAATACTCTTCGTTTCCGCCGAGGTACTTCCTGACGTGGCAGCGCTGCCGCCGGCGCCGCAGGCCGCCAGGAGAGTCAGTGCGCCGGCGCCGGCAGTCAGCAGACTCAGGAATTGCCGCCGGGAGGCGGTGGGGAGTTCGTGATCCGACATGGAGCGCATTCCTTTCTGCCGGCGCAGAGCGCCGATCATGTTTGCCGGGAACCTAAGCACGTATCCAGAACAAAGGCGTGCTTTTGCAGCCTATCCCCTCTGGAGCGACCCATGCCAAAGTTATGGCCATATGCTTAGCAGCACTGCCAAAGGCCCGCATACGCCGTGCCGCCTACGGCGTATGCGGCACGCGCACAGTGTTTGGTGTCTATCAGGAGGATGGAGATCGTCGGTAAGAGGAATTGGTGGCGCGTGGCGAAGGCATGCAACTCCCGGTCGTCAATGGCGGTCGTCGCCTGCTCACTGCCTGGAGCTGCTGAGACCGGGCGGCCACCCCGGCTGCTCATGGGAAAACCCCGGGCTCGTCGCCGGCTCCAGGCCGGGAGCGGAGGATCCGGGGACTGCTCTCGGGGATGGCGCGAGCGACGAACGGTGTCAATCTGCGCACGAGGCCCTTGTAAAGGACGGCGGGCCGCCGTCCCTCATTTCGGCAACGGTGTCCGGTACTGCTCGGCCCCGGATACCGGCATTTCAGGTTGGAGTGCCGGCATTAAAGGTCCTTCGGCCGTGCTTCTGGTTGGGGCTGCCACGACCACTCCCCCTGTTCCTCCGCGTCGATGAGCGCGAGCAACTGGAGCAACCGCGCGTTGGACGGGAAGAAGGCGTTAATGAACGAGAAGAGTTCCTGCGACTGCCGGTGGTACTGATGGATCACCTGGTCGAGGGCAAAGGCGTCGATGGCGCCAGCGTAGCACTGCTGGAAGGCCGCATAGACTGCTGCTTGCAGCGCCGCAAGTTTCCGCTCGTGATACTGCTCGATCCGCGCCCGTGCGGCCGCACGTTCCCCTTTGGTCAAGGGCCGTGCTGCTGGTAACACAGATCGTCCTCCTTTGGCTTCCTGAGGCACGCGCCCTGCGGCGTCACCGCAGCGATATGCTTATGCTACGGCACACAGCACACCCCGGGAATGGACGCCCAATCCGTCATCGGGAAGGGACAATGGTGGACCGGCGACCCTCGGATGGCCGTGATCGAGAAAGGGGTGCAGTGCGATGAGCCTGATAGACGACTACCTCGCCTACCGAGCAGTGGCCAAGGAGATCAATACCAAGGTCATGCAGGCGTGCCTCGACCGAGCGCTCCTCGATCGGGCCGGAAGCTTGCTCGGGATCTTACGTGGCGGCCCGTTGGTCTTCGAGAATGAGGGGGAAATGAGCGTCCTCATGGACTTCGCGCTCCACGACCTTCGGGTGGAGGGCAAAAATGCCTTCGAACGCTACCGCGGGCAGATCGGCGGGGAGAACCCAGCCGAGCACCAGATGCTCGAGGCGCTGATCACGTCGTCCACCTCGCTGTTCAAGGTCAGTGCCGTCGCGCCAAGCGAGGGGACGCTCCTCCTCGCAGACGTGCTGCACGGTGGGCTGCCGCTGCCGCTCATCGACCTGAACTTCAGCAGGAGTGTCGTACCGGGCGTCCGCCTGTTCTTCCGCCCGGTGCAACTCGGGGCGATCACGATGACTTCCGGCATCTGCTTGGCGTTCCCGGGGCCCATCGAGCATGCCTTGCGGAAGCAGGAGCAGCAGCTGAGCCGGCCGTTGCGGAACAAGAGCGCGGCGGTGCGCCGCTTTGTCGCCTGTTTTCGCCTGAGCCGCAAGCAGGGGCTGGACGTTCGCTACGCCGAGGTCGCCGGGTGACGCCGGACCGGCACCGCCCTGCTCGCGGCCCTGCGCCTTGCCCACCAGGTCGGCATGGTCAGCAATGCTTTGACGTGGCAGCAGGTCCTCGCCGGGCTCGGCGAGCCGCCGAGCGCCGATGACGACGAGCCGGTGCCGAGACTGTTGCGCGAGTTTCTCGCCGCCGAACGGAACCCGCCCGGCTGGTGAGGGATGGACAGTGGGGCACGCGCAAGATGAGGTAGGAGCGATGGAAGTGCACAAACTCGGAGCAATGAGGCCCGATCACTGGGAGGTGACGGTCGATGTGCCCGATAACGTGGCGTACCGCGTGCTGGCGCAGGACCGGGTCTGGAACTGTTTCGCCATCGCCGATCTGGCGCCGCCCTTCCGCACAGACAGTCAGTATGCCGTCGCCCACCGGGGCGATGCGCCGCCGTCGGCAGTCTGCCTGGTGCTCCGCCATCCGGCCTTCACGATGCTCATCCCCTCTGGCGACACGTCCGGCGTGGCGGCGATCTTCGCAGCGCTGGACTTGCCGGAAGCGACCGAGTTCCAGGTGCAGGAGTCGCATCTGTCCGCGCTGGAGGCGCCTGGTCAAGCGCGCCGAGCGGGTCGAGCGCACGGCGCGGGTGGGGGAAGCGGAAGTTATCCGAAGCCTGATGGAACTGCGCCAGCGCCTGGCCGACGTCGTGGTACAACTGCACGGAAGGCGTCTGCGGCTTGGCGCCGTCCGCGAACGGGAAGAGCATGACGGCTCGTGCCTCGCACGACCAGCGCCCACACATTGCGCCACACCTTTGCGTGGTTCTACCTGCGGGAACAGCCCGGCGACCTGATCGGGCTGGCGCCACTATTAGGGCGCCGTTCACTCGACACCACGCGCATCGACGGCCAGCCCGCCGCCGAGCAGTTGGCGGCGCGGGTGGAAGCATTGGCGCTCAACGCCTACCCGTAGCGCCCGCCACGACGCCAGCCGCTGGTGCGCCTATCCCCTCAGGTCGGAATGGCTTAGCGTGGAATTTCCCGGAAAAATGTCGGGACCCCGTGTCCAACAGACGCCGGCTAAGCGCACGGTGAATACTGAGCGCGATCTGGGGATTCTCCCAGAGAAGCGCCTCGAAGTCCGACCGGGCAAGAACAATGAGGCAGCTATCGACGCGGGCCTGCACCGTGGCCGAGCGGGGCTCGCCGAGCAAGAGCGCTACCTCGCCAAAGAACTCCCCCGGTCCGAAGGTCGCGACGATCCGCGTGGACTGCCCTGCTTCGTTGATGAGCGCCTCCATGAGACCGGACTTGACGACGTAAAGCGCGTCGCCCTGGTCGCCTCGGCGGAAGAGGCAGTCGCCGGCGGCGATCGTGGCTTGCGAACTGGTGTGTCCAAGCGCCACGAGCCGGCTCGCTTCCAGCGCACTAAAAAGGGGTACACGTGCCAGGAAGCCGGCAAGCTGATCGGTGGGTCGAGCGCTATCGTGCATGACAGAGTTCGGCCGCCCGGCGGTCACCGACGGCTAAAGCTTGAGCGACACGGATCTGCAATTCCTCGACGCTGGGGACCTTCCCGGATGCAGGCCGTGTGTCAATGATTGACCCAAAGTGCGCAACCGTCTGGCAGAACGGGAAGGGCACAATGTGGTTGTCCCAGCGCCATTTCAGCCGCACTGCTCGTGAACTGGCGGTAGCGCAAGGAACCAGGCCCGCGCCGGCCCGCTGGGCGAGCACGAGCGGGCCCAGTTTCACGCTGTGCGCTGGTCCGCGAGGTCCATCCACAGCGAGCATCGTGTCGTAGCCCTGGCGAATCAGTCGTATCATTTCCACGACCCCTCGCCGCCACTGCGGCGACTGCGGATCTGGCCCTAAGAGCTCGACACGCAGTCCCAGGCCTCGTCCAACGTGGCGAACGATGTGCCCCCCCGGCGTATCCACGACCATGATCGCCCCACGTGCATGCTGGCCGAAGGTGAGACGATAGGCTGCCAGATTTACGGCATCGTTCCCGTGCCAGCCTAGGAACACCAGGGGCCGACCACGTTGCTTCCAGGTCAGGACGGCGTCGTCTCCTTCGCTTCGAAAGTCGGTCGTGGCCGAGAACAGGCGGATAGCCTGATAGAGCAACTCCCCCGCCACCGCCGTGCGCAACGTACTCGGCGGTGAGCGCCAACGTCGTGCTTGGGCCATGTCATCCTCACTTGCCGCCGCCAGGCGAGCGCAATCCAGCCTCGGGCAATTGCGCCGTCAAGTCGCAGCACCTGCGGCTGAGCGATCTTGCTGTGCAAAGTCCTGTGGCATGTGCAACAACCATCGATCAACTTCCCATAATCGACCAGTCGCCTGATGGGGTGGCCGTAGCGGAAGTTCATGACGACGTGGCCGCTTTCGTGATAGGCCACTTCGAGCGGTCCCTGCTCGCCTTCCGGTCTGGTGATCAACCGCATCTCCTGGTCCTGTTTTGCCGATAAGTGACCTTATCAGAAGCATCGTACCAGCACCTTCAGCGGGTCTTTTCACCCCTGACGGGACACCCTTACGGCTCGCTGGGATCGGGACTCCAGAACTCCACGAGGTTGCCATCGGGATCGTAGAAGTAGGGGGTGAGGTCGACGATCTCGCTGTAGAACCTGGCGGAGACACGCACGTCCTATACTCAAGCCATGATGAAACCCACATGCCCACACACCGGCGGACCATGTAGATGCCAGCCGTGGCGTGGCGCCCCCTTACGGAGCCGGAGAGAGGAGTAGCAGATGCCGATCTATGAGTACTACTGCGCCAACTGCCGCAAGGAGTTCGAGGTGCTGCGGTCGTTCCGGGAGTCCGCTGCGCTGGGGACGTGCCCCACCTGCGGGGCGGAGGTAACGAAAGTGCCGTCGGTCTTCGCCTCCAACGAGGGCTACAGCGTCAAGGTGCCGCACGGCCCGGCCTTCCGGGGGAACCATCCCGCGCCCCCTGCCCTGGAAAGGAAGGGGGATACGGAGTAGTACCGCAACGAGACTTCAAGCAGAGGTTGCGACGGCAGCGGTTGGCGTGCTGCACTGGTTCTTGCGCCTTGGCGGGAGCCCCGTAGTCTCGTAGCAGGTGCGTTCGCCACCTCTGGCCGGCAAAGTCTCGTTGCACTACTAACCGGCCGGTACCTCTACGTAAGAGCCGGCCAGCATCGCTCAGCACAGCCCGATGTACTCCCCATCCAAGGTCAACCAGAAGTCGCTGTCATCAAAGTGCTCCGGTGAGAGCGCACCATACGTCGCGAACCAGTAGTTTCGCCATTCGGTAGGGGGCACCTCCTGACGGCCAGCCTTCCAGAGGTTTTTCAGCCGTTTCCACGACGTGGTCAGGATAAGAAAGCAACACTGGTCCCGCTGCCAGTCTTGCTGGAAGAAGCCGCCGGTGACGTAGGTCTCGAAGGCGCGCAGCTTCCGGCGGAACTGGCCGAGGGTGAGCGTGGCCATGTCGATCTCCACCATCGCACTCCAGACGCTGCCGTCGAGACGTTCCAGTTCGACATAGCCGTCGGGCAGCACGGCAATGGGCCGGTTCGTCAGCGGATCCATTACCTTGATGCTCTGCGCGTGCAAGTCGCGCTCCGGTACCCAATGGCAGGCGCGAAACTGTTCCTGCCGGACCAGCGCCTGCATATGCGCCCAGAGGGTTCCGATGCGCAGATCGTGCTCGAGAAAGCGATCATCCAGGCGATCCAGCCGGCGCGGGTCGGGCAGCGTCGCCGTCGATGCCAGTTGCCCGGCGAGATACGTCTGGCCGCGTTCAGCGAGGGTGTAGAGGAAGGCTCGGCGGCCACCGAGTGCCCGAGCCACGCGTAGTTCGATCCGCTCGACGAAGCGCCACAGCCAGAGCTCCCGCAGCCGCTGGTAGGCGCGGGAGCAGGGAGCGCCACGCTGGGCGTGGACTTCCGGCGGTGTCGGGAAGAAGGCCAGCTCGATCGGCTCAGTCGTCAGGATCCCGTGGGTAGCGATGGCTTCCAGGATAGCGTCATCCCGAGCAGTGAGGACGAGAGGCTTGCGAGCGGCCAACTCCTTGGCGCTGGGAAGCCGGCGAACCATGTGGTCGCGCAGTGGTTGAATCGTCGTCAAGTCCCTGGACACCACTACGACCTCCTCTCGGAATGACCGGTCCATACTGGTGCTCGTCTCGACACAAGAACACCTGGGATTGCAAGGATCGGAGAGAGGAAGTTAAAGATAAGAGTGGGGCCGGCGTTCCCGCCAGCTGGAGTACTGCCCGCTTGTCGCTCCCGCCTCTGAAGAGCAAGCGCGGCGCAGCCATACTGGGCGCACCGTTGGACCGAGGAACTCTGAATTCCCCGCCTTTCTCCCCGCGTTGTTCCCAGGGCGCCGCTGCCGCCGAATGGACGTGGCGTTGGCCAATCGAACCTGTGGCTGGTTCTGGTAACGGCAATCATTGCGCCTGTTCCTTTTCCGATAGTGCTGATTCCGTACTGGCTGCCGTCACGTGCGGGGAGTCAGCGTCACTCGGGATCTCGAGCAAGCTTGGCTGGGCGCCCTTGGCTACATGGTGCGCGTTGCGCGGCTGGCGTTTTGTGGTCTTGTTGTCATCACGCGTCGGTGGCTCCGGTGGCTCCGCAGGGACGTCCGCCTTGACCCGTCCGACCTGCCCAAAGACCTGCCGGTGGCTCTCCCCAATCCGCGTCAGCGCTGAGGCCTGCTCGGCTTCAACTGCCGCGCGCGGTCGGCCGTAGCGCTGCGCGGACTGCTGGGTGAGACGCGCAGCCAGGGCTGCATCAGTCGCTGGCGGCGGGTCAAGCTGGATCGAGCAGACCGGCAAGCGTTCCCGGTTGACGGTGAGCCGGGCATAACAGCGGTATTCACCCAGGGCGACCAGGTCGGTCACCTCCAACTCGTCGCCTAACTCGGGGACGAGATACTTCGCGTCGTCGGCGCTGCAGTGGAAGGCGAAGAGGCCGTCCAGGTTGGCGAACAGGGTCGCGCGCAGGGCCCGCGCCTGTCCCTCGTCGAGGGCGTCGAGGCGCGCCAGCGTCTGCGTCGCCAGGATCAGGTTGGCGCCGACCTTACTGAGCTCGGCCAGATAGCTCTCGTAGTCGGCGCCCGGCATGGTGTGGAATTCATCGACCATGACGCAGATGCGCCGGCGGCGCCCCGGTGGCATCTTGGCTTGCGCGGCCACGTGCAGGCCCACCAGATTCAGCAGGGTCGCGCCGATGATGGCGGCGGTGCTTTCGCCCACCGCGCCCTTAGTCTGGATTTCGCAGTGTG
>DHIZ01000266.1:11100-11696 GCA_002404055.1 Chloroflexi bacterium UBA4733 | reverse complement strand
AAATATAAAAGTTGTCGCGGGTCTGTCCCGTGGCAATGACGATCTTGCCCTCGCCTGCGATAGCGTCCATGGCGTTGGCGATCAGGTTCATCAGAACCTGGTTGAGCCGGCTCCCGCAACAGTGCAGCAAGCGTTGCGGGGCATAGTGCGTCTCCACAAGAATGTGCCCGTTGTTTTTGTACTTCAACAGCAGCAGAACCGAATCGATACTTTCGGGGACATCAATAGTTTTGAAGCCTCCTTCATCCAGACGGGAAAAGGTGCGCAGGTCGAGCACCAGGGCCTTGACGCGGTCGAGACCTTCCTTCATCTCGGCGACGCGGGCGCGGACTTTTTCTAACTTGCGCCGGCCGGTTTCGGAAAGATGCGGCTGGGCCTCGGGCGCGATCAGGTTGAGCCCGCTCTCGATGACAAACAGATGGTTGATGACAAAGGCCAAGGGGTTGTTGATCTCGTGAGCGATACCCGCCACCAGCTGTCCCAACGAGGCCATTTTTTCGGTATGAAACAGTTGGGTTTGGGTATGTTTCAGCTTCTCGTTGATGGCCTGAAGCTCCTGGTTGGCCAGCGTGAGCTGCTCGGCCATGGCCGCCCGC
>DHIZ01000266.1:5482-10999 GCA_002404055.1 Chloroflexi bacterium UBA4733 | reverse complement strand
CCCTGAGCTCCTCAACAATGCGCCGGTTCTCTTCCTGGAAGAAGACGCGGCGCAGAAGCGCCTGGATGCGCGCCCGCAGCACGGCCATGTCGGTGGATTTTCCGACAAAGTCGTCCGCGCCGGCTTCGAGACCCCGGGTCATGTCTTCCTTGGTTTCACTCGAAGTCAGCATGATCACCGCCAGCGAGTGCTGCCGATGGGAGCGTATCTCGCTAATCCGGCGGCAGACCTCGATGCCGTCCATGCCGGGCATGACCAGGTCTACCAGGACGCAATCGAAGTCCTGACTGGCCATTAACTCCAGGCCCTGCGGTCCGCTGGCGGCTTTTTGCACGTCGTAGCCCTGGCTGCGCAACTCCATGGTGAGGAATTCAAGATGCGTGGGGCTGTCGTCGATCGCCAGCAGCCGGCCAGGCTGGAATTCATTCTTGTGCCGGCTAGGCCGGGCCTGCGGCTCCGGCGATTTGCGCAGCAGCGCGCGCATGCGCAATATCAGAATCTCCGGGCTTTCGGATTTGGAAACGTAATCGTCGGCCCCGCTGTCGAGGCCGTGGCGCTCGGCTTCCTCGCCGTCGCCGGCGGTCAGCATCAGGATCGGCAGACGCCGGGTATCCAGATCCAGGCGGACACGCCGGCACAGTTCGTCCCCCTGCATGCCGGGTAAGTAATAGTCGATCACCACTAAATCCGGGGGCCAAGGGTGCATTGCGACCAGCGCCAACTCGGCGGTGGCGGCGACCGACACTTCCCACCCTTCCGCCTCCAACAAAAGTTTCAGCTGGAGCGCCTGAGTTTTGGAATCCTCGACGAGCATGACGCGCGGCGCCGGCTGCATCAGGCCGCCTCCACGCTCCGCGAGGTCAGTTGCAGCACCCGCGGAGCAATCGCGGGAAGCGCCAAAGACTCGCGCACGGCGCCCAACCGGACGGCTGCCGCGGGCATGCCATAGACCACCGCCGTCGACTCGTCCTCCGCAATGGTGTAACCGCCGGCCGCGTGAACGTCAAGCAGCCCCTCCGCCCCGTCTTCACCCATGCCGGTCAGCACCAGACCCAATGCCCGCGGGCCCAGGCTCAGCGCCATCGACTGCAATAAAACCGTTCCGGAGGGCCGCTGCGAGCACACCGGTTCGGCTGCGTCGAGCCATAGGCGTCCGGCATGCAGCCGCAGGTGCTGCTCGGCGGGCGCCATGTAGACCGAGCCCCGCGCGGGCGCGTCGCCGTGACTCACGACCGCCGCGGCAAACGGGCTGACGCCGTCCAGCCAGGCCGCGAACCCCGGCAGGAAGCTGGACATCATATGCTGCACCAGCAGGATGGGTAGCGGGAAGCGTGACCCGAGAGCGTTTAACAGGTGTACCAGGGCCCCGGGACCGCCGGTGGAGCAGACAATGCCCAACATGGCGTAACCGGCGCCAGCGCCGGGACAGAGCACCGGCGCCGGCGCGCTACGCGGGGCGCGCGCCATGCGCCGCCGCACCAGTTTGACCTGGCTCATTGAAACCAACTGGTTGCACAGCCGTTCCGCCAGCGTGTCATAGTCGGCGTGGGTGGTGCCCACGGGTTTTTCCAACACCGCCAGCGCTCCCACGTGCAGAGCTTCGATCGCCGCCCGGTTGCGATCCTGGGAGTCGACGCTGGCCGCGACCACCACGATCGGGATGGGCCGATGGGACATGATGCGGCGGGTCGCTTCGAGCCCGTCCATGCCGGGCAGCCTGATATCCATGGCGATCACGTCCGGCGTCAGATGGTCCAGGCTGCGCAGCGCTTCTTCGGCGCTGGCGGCGGTTGCGGCCACCTCCAGGCGCGGGTCGCGGCCGATGATATGTTCGAGCAGCGCCCGCACCGTACTCGAGTCTTCCACGATCAGCACGCTTACTTTCTTCATAGGATCTGCCGGATTGCTTCGAGCAACTCGCCCTGATCGAACAGGCCTTTCATGACGTAAGCGTCGGCGCCCAGTTGTAAACCGCGGCGCTGGTCCTCGGCCCGCTCGAGCGAGCTGACGATGATCACCGGGATACTGCCGAGCAGCGGATCGGCCTTAACGGCTTCGAGCAGGCCGAAGCCATCCAAACGCGGCATCTGGATGTCCGTGATAATCAGATCGACCGGCGCGTGGCGCAGCAGCTGCAGCGCTTCCACCCCGTCGATGGCCACCTGCACGCGGTAGCCGTGGGCTTCCAGGATGCTTTTCTCGAGCGTGCGGGTTGTAATGGAGTCGTCCACCACCAGGATGCGGGGCGCGCTTAGCGGCACGGGCCTGGCAATCCTCAGGGCGGGGCCGCCCGACTCCGGCGTGCAATTCTGGACCAGACTCGCCGCATTCAATACCACCGCCACGGAACCTTCGCCCAGGATGGCGCCCCCCGACACGGCGCCGTGGGCCAAGCCGGGCATACCCAAGGACTGCAGCAAGGCTTCTTTTTCTCCCACGAACTGGTCCACCAGTAACGCCACCGCGCGGGTTCCCGAGCGCAACACCATCACGGGCAAAAGATCTCCATCGAAGGAACTCTTGCCGTCGCCCAGATGCAACAGGCGCGCCAAGCTGAACAGACCCAGGGCTCTCCCGCCGATGTTCACCATCGGCTGGCCCTCTACTTTTTCGATCTGCGCCAGACTGACGCGGCATACGCGTTCGACGCCGTGGGTAGGAATGCCGAAGGTCTGCCCCTCGCAACCAACCAGCAGCAGATGCAGCGTCGAAACCGACAGCGGAACGGTCAGCACGATCGACGCGCCGGGGCCTGCTTTGGGCCGCACCTCGACTTCTCCCTGGAGCCGGCGAACTGTTTCATATACCACCGAGAGGCCCATCCCGCGTCCCGACAAATCGCCCACCGTGTCGGACGTCGAGAAGCCCGGCCGAAATAGCATCTGCGCTAATTCCT
Source organism: Chloroflexi bacterium UBA4733 (assembly GCA_002404055.1). The sequence goes on along the minus strand of DHIZ01000266.1, from coordinate 8,103 downwards.
GGGGGGCCGGGGCGTGGCCGTCAGCCGGCATCAAACCGCGCTTGGCCGCCACTTCAGCGACTTTGTCGAAATCCACGCCGCGTCCGTCGTCGTCTACTTCCACCGATAAACGTCCACGCTGCGAACCGAGGCGCAGGGTCAGCCGGCCTGCCGCGGCTTTGCCTTTGCGCTCGCGTTCGCGCGGCGGCTCGAGGCCGTGGCTGATGGCGTTGCGTAGCAAATGCATCACCGGATCCTTCAGGGACTGCAGTACCATGCGGTCGGCGCGCACCGCGGAACCGCTCAGCTGAAACTGAATCTCTTTGTTCTCATCGCGCGCCAATTCGCGAACCATTTTGCGAAAGCTCTGGAACAGGTCGTCGGCGGGAGCCATGCGCGCGTTCCATACATCCCGCTGCAGTTGTTCGGTCGAGCCGTGCAGCGTCCAGGCATGACGGCTCTGCCGCAGGCGCGCGGTACGCGCCAGGCTCACGAGGGAATGCACTTGCCGTTGCATCGAGGCAGCTTGGCCGCTCCAGGTGGAGAACTTCGGCTTATGCGTTAAACCCAGCAGCGAGGCCGTGCAAGACTTTGAAAAGCGTCCCCACTCAGCTTCCAATTCGGCGATGTGGCGGGACAGGGCCAGCAGATCTTCGGTCACCGCTTGCTGCCGCCGGCTCTCGGCGACGACGCGGGTCGTGGAGCGCACCATGCGGTCCAGGTCTTCGGCCGGCAGCCGCACCATCTCGACCGCCCGAAACTCCGGTGTGACCGCTTCCGGCGCGGACATCGCCGGTGCGTTGCCGGCGCCGGTGCGGGACGGCCTTTCCAGTAGTTCCTGGATTGCCCGCAAAGCGGCGCCTTCGGGATCCGGCGTGCGATTCTCGCCGAGCGCCGCCAGGCAGTCCTCATTGGCATCGAGCACCTGGTGGATCACTTTCGTGGCTTCCGGGTCCAGCTCCAGGCTGCCGTCGCGAACCCTGGCGAACAGGCTCTCGAGGTGGTGTGCCAGCCCTTCTACCTGCGGCAGATTGACGGCGCGGGCCGCGCCTTTCAAACTGTGGGCCCGGCGGAAGGCCTCCTCCAACCGCGCCTGGCCGCCGTCGCCGCCCAGTTTTTCCGCTAACGCTAAAATGGAGCGGATCTGTTCGAGGTGCTCGGCGTGCTCGGCCTGAAAAATGGCGAACAACGCGGCAGGAATCTGTTTCAAAGCCGATACCTGTCGGTGGCCTGCCGCAGTTGCTGTCCCAACGCGGCCAGATTGGCCGCGGCCTTCTCCATCTGGCGCGTGCTCATGGCGGTCTGCTCGCTGGCCTGGCCGATTTCCTTGACGGCCTGGGTCACAGCGGGGGCCACGCCGCCAAGCCGACCGGCTCCGCGCCGGTGGCGTGCGATAAGCCTGATTTTTCGGTCCTGCGATAGATGGTCGTGCCGGCGGCATCCACCTGCTCGAAATCGGTGAAGCTTTCTAGATTAGGTTCCGCGGCGCCCACCAGGAACCAGCCGCCGCGCGCGAGCGAGGCGTGAAACTGCCGGATCAGCCGCTGCCGGGTCTCGTGATCGAAGTAGATCATGACGTTACGGCACAGGATGAGATCGAACTCGGCGATCTCGTCGCGCCGCGAGGGGAAGTCCCGGTCCACCAGATTGCAATGGTCGAACTTGATCCATTGCCTGTGATCCGGCAGAACTTTCCAGCCCTGGGCATCGAACGAAAAACACTCCTGCCTTAATTCGGGGCGCGTCGCGCGAAACGCCCATTCCTGAAATCTGCCTTCGGCGGCCTCGGCCAGAAAGCGCCGGTTGATATCAGTGGCCAGGATGCTGATGTGCCAGCCGGCGATGCGGTGCGCCATCTCCCGTCCCAGCAGGATGGCGAGCGAATACGGCTCGGCGCCGGTGGCGCACCCGGCGCTCCAGATGCGCAACTGGCGCGCATCCCGTTTGCGGTCGAGGATGTCTGGAATGATGATTGTGCGAATCGCATGAAACTGTTGCGGGTCGCGAAAAAAATAGGTTTCGCCGATGGTCAGCTGCGCCACCAACCCGTCTAGTTCGGCGTCGCGGGCTTGATCCTCCAACAGGAAATCCAGGTACGCGCGGCAATCCCGAAGGCCGAGTCCCGTCAGCCGGCGGCCGATCACGTCGGCCAGATCGTCATCGCGGTCCCGGTAGTAGGCAAGGCCGGTCACCGCGATGAGGTGCGCCTTCAACGCGGCGTACCCGGAGTCGCAAGCCACGGCCGCCGCGGCGTTCTCGAGATTATTCAATGACTCCCTCCAGGTGGCGCAGGCGTTGTTGCGCCATGACCTGACAGGCCGCGACCAGACTCCGTTCCTGCTCGAGCAGGATGCCCTCCGCGGACAACAAGTGGGTGATCCGTCCGTCGACCGCGAAGCTGGCCACGGCGCTGTCGTGGAAGACGTTCCGGGGGGCGAGCGGGAGCCACGAATCCATCGCCGGCGACGCGATCTGCCGAACGGATTCGGCCAAAATACCGAGCATGCTGCCGGCCGCATTCAAAATGATAAGAGGCGTGTGCAGCCCTGGCTTCTGCTCCGGCAAATTGAAGAGCAGGTCCAAACGCAGGATGGGAACGGCTCGTCCCCGCAGGTCCAGAAAACCAGCGATGCCGGGCGGCG
>DHIZ01000266.1:0-5362 GCA_002404055.1 Chloroflexi bacterium UBA4733 | reverse complement strand
TGCCGGGCGGCGAAAATAGCGCCGCCATGGGCACCACGGCATGCACCGCGCCGAGCGGGAAGGCGCAGTCCACGCCGTTAGATTGAAAGATTAGAAATGGTCCGGTGGTGCCGCCGGCTTCACTCATCAAGCTATAGATCGGTGGCTTTTGGCATTCTCTTGAGAGCCTCGCGGCTATTTTTACGTTCCCTGCGGAACTGCGGGCCGAGCGCCTAAAGATGAACCTTCATTCAGCCGAAAAGGCTACTAGGCAGAAAGCTGATTCGAATTCACCGCGATGATTAAGAAAAAACTTACGGTCCTTTTGATAGAAGACAATCCGGACTTCGCCGAGTTGGTGCAGCGATGGCTCGCGCTGCGGGTTGACCTGGGCTTTAACCTCAGCTGGGCGGATTCGCTGGCGGCCGGCCTGGAGCGCTTGGCGCAGGGCGGTGTCGACGTGATCCTCCTGGATCTGGGACTACCCGACAGCGACGGCCTGCCGACGTTCACGCGCACCAGGCTCCACGCCGCCGGAGTCCCTATCGTGCTGTTGAGCGCGGACGATCGTGAACCGCTGGCGCTGCAGATGGTCCAGGAGGGGGCGCAGGACTATATTGCGAAGAGCGCCTGCAACGGCGACCTGTTGTCTCGCGCCCTACTATATGCGGTGGCGCGCTACGGCGGCCGTGCGGACAAGCCAGCCGCGGAATCGGTCTTGAATTTAACCCGCGTCATCGGGGTGGTGGGCGCCAAAGGGGGCACCGGCGCGACCACCGTGGCCTGTCATCTGGCGGTCGAACTGCAGCGCCAGACCGACCAGAAAACACTGCTGATGGATCTGGACGTCGACGGCGGGATGGTGCGCTTCCTGATGAACGTGGAGTCGGAATACTCCATTCTTGATGCGGTTCAAAACGCGCAACATCTGGACGCATCCTTTTGGGGCGGCATCGTGACGCAGGGTCCCGGTAAACTGCATGTGGTCCCGTCGCCGCAACTGGCAGGCCGCGCCGCACCGGATAGCAACAGTCTGGCCAGCGTGCTCACGCCGATTCGAGAACTCTATCGTTGGATCGTGCTTGATTTGGGGCGATTAACGGTTCTGTCGCGCGGACTGCTCGAGTGCGTGAACGAGTTATTTCTAGTAAGCACCACCAGTGTTCCGGCACTCTACGAGGCCCGGCGCACCATCGCGGTATTGCAGGAAGCGGGCTTCGAGGGCGACCGGCTCCGCGTGCTGATCAACCAGCATGCCAAAAACGACTTGGGCGGAAGCGATCTGGACCGCCTCTTCGGTGCTTCCGTTTACGCGCAGGTGCCTTATGCCGGCCGGGAATTGAATGACGCTTGCGTCAGGCGCAAACTGTGCGCCGAGAGCAGCGATTTTAGTATCGAAATCGCCAGGCTGGCGCGCAAGATGGCGGGGCTTCCATTGGATAAACCGAAGAGCCGGGTTTCCCAAATGTTCTCGTTCTCCGATAAAACGCGGGGCGCGGACGCGTCCGGTGCATCGAGCACGCGATGAGCGAAAAACACGGGTTGATATTGCTGATTCAGGAGGACCCGGCGATCGCCGCATCGGTTCGGGATGCTTTGGGCCACAACGGCGATGGTCTGGCGCGGCTGCAGTGCATCAAAAGCTTGCCCACCGCGCTGGCGCGCATCGCGGGTGGCGGAGTGGATGCCGTGGTGATTGATTTATGCCACGGCTGGGCTGGCGAAAACGAGGCGCTGGAAGCGGTGCGACAGGTACGCCGCTCCGCTCCGCATGCGCCCATCATTGCCTTGCACCCCGTGGCTGACGAAGCCCTCGCGACGCGGGCGTTGCGTGCCGGCGCCACCGGTCACGTCCCCAGGGAACATTGCGGCGAGAGGCTGGGCCCGCAGTTGCAAGCCGCCAGGGGACTGGATCCAGAGCCTCCGGCTTCGAAGCCGGGTGAGACGATCGTACTGCTGGGCGCCAAGGGCGGCGTGGGCGCCACCACCGTGGCGCTCAACCTGGCCTGTCTTTTGGCGCAGAGCCGCAAAGTAATTCTTGCCGAAGTGAGGCCGGATTTCGGAACCCTGGCACATTATTTCTCGCCCCACGGCCTGGCTCGGAACATGGCGCATGCGCTCCGTGGAGACCCGGCCCATGCATGCTTGTGGTCGAGCAAAACGGTTCCGGGGTTGAGCGTTCTGTTCGGGCCGCAAACCGGCTCCGAGTGCGGCCCGCTGGAGCCGGACCGCGCGCGAGCCCTGATGGCCGCCCTGGCGAGCTTGGCGGATTATGTCGTGGTCGATCTGCCCAGCTCCTTATCGACCGCCAATCGGGCCATCATCGAGGGTTCCGATACGGTGATGCTGGTGGTTGAGCGGGACCCGGCTTGCGTGCAGTCGGCGCGTTTAATGACGAGCGCCATCGAGGAGTGGAGTGGCGCGCCTCAGCCCATCGAAATGGTGCTGGTAAACCGCGTGGCACTGGTTTCGCCGATGTCGCTGTCGGACATCGATGCGCAACTGGGGCGCTCGCCGCTGGCCGTGATTCCGCCGGGACCGGATCTCTGCGCCACGGCTCAGAGCGCACACTTGCCGCTGGTAGCGCTGCAACCGGAAAGCCTGCTCGCCGGCAGCTTGATCAGTCTGTGTGGGAAGCTCGGCCCTTCCGTGGCGCCGATGCCACGCGAGCACCGCCCAGAGCCGCAGCACGCGTAAACCCGCACGCCGCGTTCTGATATTCTCACTGGCAATGCGTTCTCCCTGCCGGTTCTTGCTGATTTCCGCAATTGCTCTCTGCGCCTCCGCGGCGCAGAACGTGCCGTCCATTCCGGACACGCTGATTCACGACGCCAATATTGAATATTCGGACGTAGGCGGCAAACTCGAGATGGACATTGTACGACCGCGGGAGGCCGCAAGCGCCCTGCGTCCGGCGGTGCTGCTGATCCACGGAGGCGGCTTTCGCGCGGGGACACGGGAGAGCTATCTGCCGATGGCGGTACGTCTGGCCGAACGCGGGTATGTGGCGGCGACGGCCAGTTATCGCCTGGCCCCGCGTAACCAGTTTCCGGCCGCCGTGCACGACGTCAAAGCCGCAGTGCGTTTCCTGCGCGCCAATGCTTCGAAGTATGGCATCGATCCCGAGCGCATTGGCGCGATGGGCGGCAGCGCGGGCGGCCACCTGGCACTCTTTCTGGGGCTGACGGCGGGCGTGTCGGAGTTCGAAGGATCGGGCCCGAACCTGCAGTTTTCGAGCCGCGTGGCCTGCGTCGCGAATTACTATGGGCCCACCGATTTCACGCAGTCGTACTCCAAAAGCGTGGATGCCGCGCAGGTGCTGCCGATGTTCCTCGGTGGCGATCTGGACCACGCGCGCTTGGCGCATATTCGCGCCAGTCCGCTGAACTGGGTCACGCCAAACGCCGCGCCGGTGCTCTCACTGCACGGCACCAACGATACGTATGTTGCTTACGAACATGCGGTGTGGCTGACGGAACGGCTGCTGGCCGCGGGCGTGCCGGCCGAACTCGAGACCATCACGGGCGCGGGACACGGGTTCAAGGGCGCGGACGCCGAGCGCGCCGACCAGCGCATGTTCGCGTTTTTTGACAAATATCTGAAGACTACGAAGCCGCAACATAAGATTTTGATCTCGGACCACGGTCCGAAGGGCGAAATCGTGGCACTCGAGTGGCCCTCGGGCAAAGAGTTGTGGACCCAGCCCAATGAGCGCGGGCATGACGTGCAGGCGCTGCCTGGGGGGCACGTCCTGTTCACGCTGAACCCCAAGCAGATGGTCGAGGAACTGGACGAGAACCGCCACGTGGTGTGGAGCATAGGTCCAGCCGAAGGCCTGGAGCACCCGTTGGCGGCACAGCGTCTGCCCAACGGCAACACGCTGATCGGCGATGCCAAACTGGGGGGCGTAGTGGAGGTGACTCCGGCTAGACAAATCGTGTGGAAGTACGAAAGCCCGGATCTGGCGCGCATGCGGATGCGCAACGTGCACCGCACAGACGCGGACACCACGCTGATTGCAGTGGAGGCCGAGGGCAAGCTGATCGAAGTCGACCGGGCCGGCAAGGTGGTGTGGTCCTGGCAGGCTCCGCATGGCGCGCAGCGCCGCCTTTACCAGGGCCGGCGGCTGCCGAATGGGAACACGCTAATGAGTCTTTCGGACCCCGGCGAACTGGTTGAGGTGAGTCCGGCGGGAACCATCGTGCGATCGATCGGCGGCGCACATCAGGACATACAAATGGGCTGGGCGTCGGGGTTTGCCACCTTGCCCGGGGGCGGGATGTTGATTGCGGATTACACCGGGCGCCGCTTGCTCGAAGTCGATGCGGCGGGCAAGATTGTGAACGAGCTGAGAACGGGTCCCCGGACGGTGGCCAGCTTGGATATTATCCAATGGTGAATCGACATCTCGCTTTGGTGGTTGGTCTAGGCTTAGCCGCCACTCTGCATGGAATACCGGCGCGCGCCGCGTCGGCGCCGGTTCCGGTGGTGCTCTCGACTGACGTGGGCAACGAGATAGACGACCAATGGGCCATCGTTTACATGATGACGAATCCCCACTTCGAGGTGCTCGGGATCATGTCGGCCCACGGCCCTTCGCTGCGGCCGCCGGCGGCGCACACGTCGTACCTGAAACTGCAGGAAGTGGTGGAAAGACGGCTGGGCATGGCCCAACATCCGCCGCTGGTTGAAGGGGCCAGCCTGCCGCTGGTGAGCACCACGCAACCACGTCCGAGCGCGGCCGCGACTTTTCTGATTGAGACCTCGAAGAAATTCTCGAGCGATTCCCGCTTGACGGTGCTGGCCATCGGCGCCGTGACCGATATCGCGACCGCCATTCTGACCGACCCGGGGATTGTGAACCGCATCCGCATCATCGACATGGGATTCAAGCAATGGCCGGATGGCGGGGAAGAGTACAACATCGCGAACGACGTCGCGGCCATGCAGGTGCTGCTGGCCTCGAACGTGCCGCTGGTGGTTGGGTCCGGCGTGGTCTGCCGCGCGGATCTGTCGCTGACCTTGCAGCAGGCAGGAGAGCTTACGGCGCAAGTCGGGCCGATCGGCGCGTGGCTTTGGGAAGAGTATCAGGACTGGTACTACCGTTTCGTCAAGCCGCTCCGGAAGGAGGATTACTCAAGGCCCTGGATCATCTGGGACATCATCGTGATGGCCTATATGCTCGATATGACTCACGCGACGGTCTACCCGCGGCCGGTGTTGCGTGACGACATGACCTTCGACTACCCTGAGACGACACAGACCATCACGTGGATTACCGAGACGGACTCCACGACGTTGTGGGCCGACTTCGTGAAGCGTCTGAACGCGTACCAGCGATCGCATACGGCGCAGCGCTAGCGGAGTAGTTCACACGCGATGA
>DHIZ01000297.1:11144-27578 GCA_002404055.1 Chloroflexi bacterium UBA4733 | reverse complement strand
TCAACTCAGACAGCCTCCTAGCCTGGCAAATTGCAAATTGCGTCGCGCCCAGGAGGACATGCCATGAAACTCGCTTTCAGCACCCTTGGCTGCCCGGCCTGGAGTATTGATCAGGTCGTGGACGCGGCCGTCACGTTCGGCTACGCGGGTGTGGAATGGCGCCTGATCAACGGCGAAGTGATCGATCCGCTGACCAACCGGGTTCAGGTCGAGCAGGCGGTCCGGGCTTGTCGGCAGCGTGGCATTGCGGTGTGTGCCCTCGATACGTCCTGCCGCTTCAACCTGCCGTCGCCGGTCGCTCGGGCCGCGCAGGTGGCTGATCTGCTCAACTGGATCGACCTTGCTCAGGCAGTGCAGGTTCCCTTGCTCCGGGTCTTCGGCGGCGCGAACCCGGCGGGTGATCCGGGCGGTGGGGATGAGAATGTGGAGAACGGCTGGGTAGCGTCGGCGCTGCAGAGCGCGGCGCCCACAGCGGAGCGAGCAGGCGTCACCATCGCCCTGGAAACGCACGACGCCTTCTCCTCAGCCTGGCGGACGCCGGCGGTGCTGGATGCCGTCGACTCCACACACATCGGCGCGATCTGGGACAGCCACCATCCCTACCGGGTCGGGGAAACGCCGGAGCAGGTCCTTGCTGCCCTGGGCTCGCGACTGGTCCATGTCCACGTCAAAGACGCCCGCCGCAAGGCGCCAGGCAGCAACGACTGGCAACTGGTGCTCATGGGCGACGGCGAAGTGCCGGTGCGCGAGCAGTTGCAACTGCTCGCCCAAAAGCGCTACGCGGGCTGGGTCTGCGTGGAGTGGGAAAAGAAGTGGCACCCGGATCTCCCCGATCCAGAGATCGCCTTACCGCAGCATATGGCCTGGCTGAAACGAAACCTGAGCCCAGTGGAAGGCGCCATCGGGGCGTAATTGCCGCCTGTGTTGCGAGCTCGGTGATACTCACCGCGAGGATGTTCCCTCCTCCCCGCGGCAGCGTGATCGCTCAATCGTCAGGCAAACAGGGCGAAGCAGCCAATGCGGGATAGGACCGGCCAGGACACGACGGGAGCCATGTTGTCTCCAGTCGGCTATACTGTAACTAATTGAAGGGAACTTCCCTCCTGCTTCGGCCGGCCTTTTGAGCGTAGCCCGCGGGTACCAACTGCGGGTTTATCGCCGGGTCGTGCCGACGAACCGCGAAGGGTACCAATTTGACGTCCGTGTTACGCCCGTTTCTGGCCGTGGCGACGATTGTGTTGCTGCTCGCCGGCTTGTTGCCCGCTGCCCCAGCCTCCGCCGCCTCGGCCGCGCCCGTCCTCGCCGTCTACTACGCCTGGTATGGGGGCCCGTCCTGGGACCCCAACAAGATGTCCGATCTGCCGGCGACTCCCTACAACTCGGCCGATACGGCGACGATCCAGCGGCAAGTGGCCGAGGCACAGGGAGCGGGCATTGATGCCTTTGAGGTCGATTGGTATGGACCGAGCGACCCGGATGGCATCGACAAGAATATGCAGACACTGTTGTCGGTGGCGCACGGCGCTGGCTTCCACGTCACCGCCTACGTCGACCTCAACCTGATCAACACGGAAAGCGATCTGATCAACGACCTGACGTACCTCAAGCGCTATTACGCCGACCCCTCCTGGTTTTCGTACAACGGCAAGCCCTTCGTGGCCTTCTACCACGTGCAGAAGTTCGACGTGGCCACCTGGCAGAGTATCTTTGCCCAGGTCGATCCCGACCACCAGGTCACCTGGCTGGGCGAGGGGATCGACTTCTCCTACCTGAACGTCTTCGACGGCCTTCACCCCTTCTCCATCGCCTGGTCGCCGGACCCGGCCGCCCAGCTCGCCACCTTCGCCGCCAAGGCGCGCAGCTATCCCGGCAAGCTCTGGATGGCGACGGTCATGCCCGGCTACGACGACACGCGGCTCGGCCGCGGCGCCGCCGGCTTCAGCGTGGATCGCCAGAACGGGGCCTACTACCGGAGCGTCTGGCAGGGCGCCATCGCCACCCAGCCGGACCTCATCCAGATCAACTCCTGGAACGAGTGGTTTGAAGGAGACCAGATCGAGCCCAGCCGCACCTATGGCGCCCTCTACCTGCAGATCACCAAACAAGAGGGTGATGCCTACCGTGCCGCGCTGGGCGTGTCTGTCACGCCGCCTGCCGCACCGCCGGCAGCAGCGAATGGCTGCCGCTTCGTGCTGGGCTTTGCCACGCTGGCCGGTGATCTGCCGCAACAGGTGGGGCAGTGTGTCGACAACGAAGGCCACAACCCGGCCAACGGCGACGCCTTGCAGCAGACAACCGACGGCCTCCTCGTCTGGCGCAAGCTCGACAACTGGACGGCTTTCACCGACGGCTACCACACCTGGATCAACGGACCGAGCGGCGTTGCCGAGCGGCTCAACAGCCAGCGCTTCGCCTGGGAAGCCAACCCGACCGGCTTGCCGGTCATTGGGTGAGGCGCGATAGCTATGGCGTTCCTGTTTTCCCCACGTGTCGGCCCAGGCAGAGTGCGGTCGGGGCGTGTCGTTCAACGAAGGCGCCGTGGGCGACGAGGGCAGGCGTAAATGCAGGATCGGTCTCGCTGAGCACCATGGTGAACGTTCCAGCACAGCAGGACCGACTGGCGCGTCCCCTGGCGACGCGATCACCGAGGTGAGGAGATACGTGGGCAGGCGCCACGGCGGCACATCGCTCGGATAGTTGAGTGCAAACAATATGTACTGCGGGCGCGCCTGCTCGGACGCCGAGGATGATCTCGGGCAATGGAGTGCCGTGCTTGCCACGGCCGATCGAAAATATCACTACATTTGGTTGCACAGCACGACTCAGTCGCTCCGCAAAGGCGAAGGCAGATCCTCTGCCCGGGCGTCCACCGTGGTGTGGGAAGACGAGTGTTCGCGCACGCGGCTCCGGGATTTCTGTGAGGAGACGCTCCAGTCCGGCATCATCCATATCACCTGTCAGTAACAGTGCGGGAGTGCCGTTGCTGACGATTCTGATGACGACTGACATCGCGTTGGCCGATAGTGGCTGTCCTTGCAGGTCTGTTCCGCCTGCACCGCTCATAGCGATTTCCGGCGTTGGGCTGAGTATCTCCAGGTTTGTGTCGCCTCGCTCAAATACCGCCGTAGATTCGGTCGTCAGTTCTACATGCACGCGAACCTCTCCCCGCGCCCGCGCGTCCTGGACCGCGACACGCAATGCTGCCCACAGTTGTGTCTGCCGTGACGGCTCAGCGTTCAGGTATATCGTGCGCACCAAGATCCGCCGCTCGGTCAATAGTGCGAGAACACCGGCAATATGGTCTGCGTCGGCGTGGGAGATGAGGATGGCATCAATCACCTCGATTCCTTGCTGCTCCAAGAACTCGAGCAGTGTTTCGCCCCAGCCAGCGTCGATTATCACGACACCTCGCTCGTCCTGCAGCACCGCGCAGTTGGCATGTCCAACGTCGAGAACGCTCACACTAGCCAAGATTTTCCTCCGACACGGGTTCCGGCGCGGGCTCAAAGTCCTTGAAATAGAGGTCCTCGGCGCGTTCGGCTCCAATATTGACCATCGCAATCAAGAACGCGCCTCGCGCCACCAGCCGCCTTAGATCGGATGGGACGAGGGAAAGTGGAAAGCGCACGACCTTGTGCGGATTCCAGGACAGGACGCGGGTATCAACCACTCGCTCCCCTGTCTCATTTGAGATTTCATCGATCTGGATGAGTGTCCGCCGTGGGCGACGGCCAGGTACGTAGAAACCGCGAATCTCCCGAGCGCAGTCGTCCATGCCTTGTCGGAGACGATCCGGGTCGGCATCATCACGGTCAAGGAGGACGGGCACCCCGTATCGCCATCGTCGAATCGACACGTCGGAATCGGTATCAACATATTGTGTGACCAGCAACGCGGGGACATTCTGGGCCACCAGGCTGGCTACGGCTTGAGCGCCGGTGAAGCGTGCCAGGCCTCGCAGTCGGTGATCACAGACGGCTGCGTCCGCTCGTTCTCCAACACGCCGGAGCAGATCATGTACCTCGCCAAAAGGGGAATCCAGTACAACCGGTTCGAAACCCGCGTCCAGGACGAGTTCTCGCATGACACGAGCATCATGCAGATTGTCGTCGACGATGGCGACGCGGCGAATCGGGAGCTCAGCGACTGCCATCACTCGGCTCCTAACGCAACGGGTAATTCGACGACAAACTCGGCCCCGCCCAGTTCGCCGTGCGGCAGTGCGCGAACCGCACCGCCGAGGTCGGAGACGGTGTCGCGCACGATAGTCAGTCCCAGCCCCGTCCCTCCCGGCCTGCTACTCTGCCCTGGTAGCCAGATGTCGTCGACGCTCAGGTGGGTGATGCCGGGTCCCGTATCCAGCAGGCGCAGGAGGAGTCGGTCTCCTCCGCTTAACTCCGTTCGTATGACGACATCACGTAGGTCGGAGTGCATATCCTCGGACTCGAAAGCATGAACGGCGTTGGTAAGCAGGTTGGCAAGGATTGCCTCGATCGACGCGACACTCGCCTGAACGACTGGAGCGGGGTCCATGAGTTCGAGACGCACGTTGATCCGCGCATCGCTCAGGAACGGCTCAAACAGTTCAAGCATATCGTGGACGACGACATGCACGTCGATGCGGCCGGTGCGCCGCTTCTCCCGCGCCAGCAAGCGCAGCGGCAAGGCCGCGAAACTCTTCAAAGCCCGAGCGGACCGCAATATATTGCAAACCGGGTTCTCCAGGAAGGTAGCGTATTTCTCTCCCAACGCCCCTCGTCCGCGTCGCTCGATCGTCGCAGCCATCATCTCGATCTGGGTAACCGGCTTGGCAGCTTCGTGGGCGAAGACTGCGGTCGTTGTGCCCACCGTGCCGAGCGTGCGGTAGAGCTGCAGGTCCTCGCGGAGCGTCCTCGCCTCCTGCTCGCGGGCCGCATCTAAACGGCCCACGGCCGCCTGTAGGGCATGGCGATCCTCCGGCGGAAGCGACTCAATAGTGTGTGTCAATGTTGCCTTCGCCTGTGCGACCACCTGGGGCGCCCTGGCACGCTCCTCGATGCGACGTGCTTCCCGCTCGCTGAGGCGTGCGGCAGCCATCCACTCCAGTGCGTCTTGCGCGAAGCGCCGGAGTTCCGAGAAGGCCTCATTCTCGATGAAACCGGAGCGATCCGTCTTCTGGATAAGCCGTTGTTGAAGGTCGGTTACGACAACCCGGCCGATTGACGTGTTCGTAGAGGGGCGGAGTTCGGGACTTCTTACCCGGGCGAGATTCATGTCGAGCCAGTCGTAACCCGGGTCGCCGTACGGATGCACCCGTAAGCCGCGATGGTACAGGTGAATGCCGCCAACCGCGGCGAGCCACCTGCGTAGTTCTCGTAGCGGCGTGTGCGGTGCAAACGACCGCGTGCTCACGTTGAAAGCCCACAACTCGAACCTTGCCGAGGAGGTTCTGTAGATTGGCGCTGTCTTCCGAGGCCCCTTACTCACGTCTTCATGCGTCGCTGTCCAGCGCTCTTTCCCCGATCCGTCGAAGACCCGCGCTGATGCGCAACCCTGCTCGTCCAACATCGCAACAAGGTGATATTCCGCGTCATCGAAGTACGCTTCTCGGACGCGCTGCTCCAGATCCTTGAAGGCCGGCGCGACGAGCACCGGATGGAAGCCGGTCGAGGCGTCGAATGGATCAGCTAGCAGCACAAGCACACGGGCCAGGCGCTCAACCTCCTGTCGCCCCAGACGTACGCGCAGGTTCGCCACCTCAATGGTCGTTCCCGGCGACTCCTCTGTTTGCCTCGAGCCGATCACGAGAACGACATCCTCGACGGCAGTGGCAGCGTCGTAGCGGGACCAGTCGAGTGTTAGAACAAGTTCCGTTCCCGGCCGCGCGGCTGGGCGCGAACGCAGGGTTGCCACATCGCCCATTCGCAGCGCGGCGAGACGCCCCAGGCCCTTGTCACCGACAGGTGTGCGGCCGAGCGGCGTGGGTTGGTGTGCCGTCTTGGCTGAACGGCCCAGCACCAGCCAGCCATTCCTGATTGCTTCAGGAGTCATGCCGACGCCATCGTCGGTCACGCGGAGTGTCCCGCCCAGTTCGTCAGCATTGAGGAGCTCGACACGGCACGTGACAGCATCAGCGTCATAGGCATTGCGCACCAGTTCCACAATGCTCTGATCAATGTGTGGGACCAGCTCTTCGCCCAGGCGTCGCAGAATATCCGGCGAGAAACGGAAGTGCTCAGCGTGCATGCTGCTCCTCCCATATGGGCAGATCCCTCACTGCCGAGACTGTCAAGTGTCGGCATCTAATCCGCTCGTCGAGCCACGCCTTCGTTCTCCTGTCGGTCAGGCTGGCAAGCAGCCCCTCGCACCGAGCATATGTCTGGTCACGCGGGGTGAGCACAAGGAGGTGGTTCTCCACAGCGACCGGCTGCTCGCCGGTGACGATTGTGCCGATGGCGCGCCCGTGGTCGTTCGGCGCCGACGTGCGTCGTACAGCCACGAACGGTGGCATGAAGGTACACCCTGGGAAGCGCCGCAAAGGCGCCTGGCCGGCATCGAACGATGCGTGAGGAGGCAGGAGACGAGCGTGAAGATACGGGTGCTGATCCCCCAATTCCCTATGGCGATGTGGCACGACGGGCCCAACGTGTACGTCAAAGCTATCACCGATGCGCTTTCCCAGCGTATCCTCTGCCGATTCCCACCATGCAACAGGAGATGCGGACGTCGGCGTGCCGACGATGCAACGCAGGATGAAGACGTCTACGTCGGCCCAGGCATCAAAGGCGCCAAAAACGGCGACCGATTCGATGGTTGTGCGGCACTCAATCGTGTCGCGCCACTTCGCATAGAGGCTTCCGGTACGTAGCACGTCCGGTAGGATCGCCACGATACGGGTGCCGGGAACCGCCGACTCGACATAGCGATCGACGAAGGCGGCGGCATGCGATACTTTTCCAGACCCCCAGGTGCAGTCAACTGCTGCAGGAATTTTCGAGAATGGCGGGTTTAGGATGACATGACTCATGCTACCGACGACGGATGCCTGCTCCAGCCCGTCTGCAACCTTCAGATAGGGGAAAACCTGCGAAATCGGGCTCGGTTCAAGTACGTCGATACACGCGCCACGAGCAATGGCCAGGAGGATCAGGCGTGCTTTGGCCGCATGAATAAACGCGGGATGGACATCAAAGCCACGCAGTTGCTGACCCCACGTGGTCAGTGTTGCCGACAGGGTTGGACTAACGGGCAGGCGGCGAGCGCACGCCAACAGTAGGTCGCCCGCACCGCAGGCGGGGTCGATAATTGTCGACCTGGCGGTCAGTGTCGTTGCGAATGGCGCCAATGCCTTCTCTGCCAGTGCTGCGGCGGTGAAGAAGGCGCCGCTCGCCTTGCGAAGAGACAGGGGGACAAGCTTGCGCAGCTCGGTATTCGCCTGGCCATCGAGCGCCGCCATCACCGCCTCACGATATGGATCCAGCGAGCGGCACTGCAGCGTCTGCCCGACAAGGTCCTCTAAAGATTCGACGTATGGCGCAAAGGCGTCCATTTGCGGGGGCAGCATCGCTGAATCAGCACCTCCTGCTGGCGATAAGCATATCCCAGATAGGCGTCCGCTGCCACCAGCAGCGGATCGCCACGACCCGCTGCTCGGTAGAACTGGCCTCCATGCAAGCTAGTGGTCTGTCACGAAAGGTTTGATGGATTGCTGGTAGGGGCACGGTAAGCTGCGCCCCTACCAGCAATCCCGCACATGTTCCTTGACGCACTACTAGCGACCCCAAAAGCGTAACGAGGCCAGGCCTGTCGCTGCCGGTGTTATCGGCGGCGATGGGCGCAGGAGTCGCGGGCGGTGTCGGGGCACTGCCCGCTGTCCACGGCGCCGCTCATTCCTCATAGCGGGCTCCATGCTGTGCGGCATAACGGCTGCAGGCGATGCGGTAGAGTATCACCATGGGAGGGCGCGAAAGGCGCCGCAAACACGGAGGTGTTGCGCATGAGCGCCGAGAAACGCCTTGGTCTCGACGAGCGGTCTGGTGGGAGCGAGGATGTTCCCATTCATATCATGACGCCCCAGGAAGCGTGGGAGCGTTTTGACCGCGCGGCGCAACGCAATATCCGCATGGGCGGGCAGCAGTTCCTTGAAGCCTGGGATGCGGGCACGTTTGATGACGACCCGGATCGACCCGAACTGATGCGCACCATCATGCTCCGCCCCGTTGGCCGGTAGAACACTGCGCGAGGCGTTTGAGACGTTTGCCTTGCACCTCGGCCCAGCACTCGGCCGGTTATCGAGGCAGGCCACCCGCACCCACGTGCCGACCAGCCCAATCGCACTCCAGGACGTCATCCGGCTGGCTGTCACCGATTTTGGCGCCGTGCCGCGCCGAGAGGGACATGCCGCTTGAACGCGGCGTTTGTTGAAGGGAATTGTCAAGACGTTAGCGTAGAGAGTTTGCGTATTCTGCCAAAGTAGAGTAGGCTGTGGCTGTGAATACGCTTACAGTCAGTGAGCATGCTAAGGCCCTCTCGGCTCAGCGGAAGCGACTGCCCAAAGTCTGCACGTCGTGCGGACGTGAGTACGTCGGCTTAATCACGAGCTACTTCTGCTCGAATGTGTGTAAGCAGCAAGAATATCGGCAGCGCAACCGCAGCGATCTCAATGCAAGACGTCGCGAAAAGTATCGACACGTCACCGAACGGCAGGTCAGGGATCCTTCTACCAGCACGATATCCATCGTCGCAGTGGGTAACGGCCGTGTCAGTATCGCGGGCCACCAGCAAACCCTATCTGTCAATATAGGGTGAGACACGGAGACCCCGGAAAATAGTGTAGAAATGAACAGGGCGGGGAAGGAACAAGCATCGTGACGACATCGACGCTGGCATCCCGCAACGGTACCCATACCAACGGTACTCATGCCACTGCGGACTTCGAAGTGCCTGCCCACCGCAGCTTGGATCAATCCGCCGACGATCACGGCAGAACAGGAGAGTGCACACTAATATCGCCCAGTCTGTGTCTCATACCTATTGACAGGTTCCGCAGCCCCTCGAAACGCCAGTTCTGCCGTCCGTTGGACGTGATCGTCTGCCTTATCGTAGACACACACGAGGAGATCGTAACCCAACCCGTAGACTTTCTGATCAGCTGATCGAAATGGGCACGACGACTGCGGTTGGCGTGATGAAGTTACTTTCAGGTCGACGAGTAGCGCGGGAAAATCTATGCCGCTTGCGGCGCTGCCCTGCTGGTAAGAGTACCGCTGTCGCAGGTAGGAATGGAGCCCCACCTCGACAAAGGTCCCAACCGCTTTTCCATCGGTAACACCGTAGAGGCTCGAAATAGGGACAGCGGCCAGTTCGCCAAGAAAAACGCGTACAGAAGACTGAAGCGCCGACAAGGTGAGCGGTGCTAACGCCGGACTTTGATCGTCGAGAGACAGTGCCTATCCTCCTGTTACGTTTGCGGCTCCCATCATGCGTCCGGCACAGATGTCCGCGATTCAAGGGCAAGTGTCGAGGATCGCTCCCCCCGCCACCGCCGGCACGATCGAAATCTCGTCGCGCTCCGTCACTGCCGCTTCCAGGCCGCCGAGGAAGCGGACATCTTCGCCGTTGATGTAGACGTTGACGAAGCGGCGCAGTTCGCCGTTGGCTTCGCAGATGCGGCCGTTCATGCCGGGGTACTGCTGCTCCAGCGAGGCCACGGCTTCCCGCAACGTCGCGCCTTCGACCTGCACTTCGCTGACGCCGTCGGTGAGCCGCCGCAAAGGCGACGGGATACGCACGCTGATTGCCATATATTCTTCTCCCATTCCTGCTGATTGCGACAGTATCTCCAGCGCGTCCCCCCTCCCCGCCCAGGGGAGGGGGGAGGGGGTGAGGTCCTTCTATCCTGCGATCAGGTCGCCTTCGACCGGGTCGACGCGCACCCCCATGCGCTTCACGGCGTCGATGCCGCGCTCCAGGTTGGCCTCGTCGCCTTCCAGTTCCAGGATCACCCAGCCCTGCTCTTGCTGGACATCGGCGCGGCGGATGTTCGTCATCAGGTGGTATTGCGTCGCCAGCATGTAGATCACCGGCTCGGTGACAAGCGCTGGAGGGTAGGTGAACTTGACGCGGAGGTGAGCCATTTTTGCTCCTCTGTGTGTTGGGGCGTGCCGGTGTGTTGTTCCGGCAGCCCGGCGAGGACCGCTTCGAAGGCCCGCAGCGACGCCGTGACCTGAATGGCCGGCGTCAGGTGGCCGGTCAGCGCTTCTTGCGTCTTCAAGCCGTTGCCGGTGATCAGT
Source organism: Chloroflexi bacterium UBA4733 (assembly GCA_002404055.1). The sequence goes on along the minus strand of DHIZ01000297.1, from coordinate 17,307 downwards.
GCCACGACGGTCTCGTCGCGGCGGAAGACGCCGCGGGCGGCCAGCTTCTTGAGCACGGCGATGGTGACGCCACCGGCCGTCTCGGCGAAGATGCCTTCCGTTTGCGCCAGCAGCTGCATCGCCTCGATGATCTCCGGGTCGCTGGCGTCGTCGGCGTCACCGCCGGTCTCCTGGATGGCGCGCAGCGCGTAGTAGCCGTCGGCCGGGTTGCCCATCGCCAGCGACTTGGCGACCGTGTGCGGCTTCACCGGCTCGATAGTTGTGCCACCAGACTTCCAGGTGGCGACGACCGTCGAGCAGCCGGCCGGCTGCGCGCCGCTGATGCGGGTCTTCGGCGCGTCGATCAGGCCAACCTTGGCCAGTTCATTCAACCCTTTGAGCGCCTTGATCAGCAGACCGCCGCTGCCGATGGGGGCGAGCAGGTGGTCGGGGGCCTGCCAGCCCAGTTGCTCCGCCACCTCGAAGCCGAGCGTCTTGCTGCCTTCGGTGTAGTAGGGACGCACGTTGATGTTGACGAAGGCCCAGCCATACTTGTCGGCTACCTCGCTGCAGAGGCGGTTGACGTCGTCGTAGTTGCCATGGACTGCTACCAGGTGGGGACCGTAGACGGCGGCGCCGACGACCTTGCCCTGCTCCAGGTCGTCGGGGATGAAGACGAAGGCGCGCATCCCCGCTTTGGCCGCGTGCGCCGCCACCGAGCCGGCCAGGTTGCCGGTGGAGGCGCAGGCCAGCGTGTCGAAGCCGAACTCTAACGCCTTGCTGGCAGCGACGGCCACCGGGCGGTCCTTGAAGGAGTAGGTGGGGTTGACGCAGTCGTTCTTGATATAGAGTCGGTCGAGGCCGAGCAGCTTGCCCAGGTTTTCGGCGTGGACCAGCGGGGTGAAGCCGGTGCCGAGGTCGACCACGCGGTTGCCGTCGATCGGCAGGAAGGGGCGGTAGCGCCAGATGCTGCGCGGTCCGGCGGCGATGCTCTCCCGGCTGACCTGTTGGGCGATGAGGTCGTAGTCGTAGACGACTTCCAGGGGACCGAAGCAATAGTCGCAGACGTGGATCGGCTCCTGGGGATATTCGCGCTGACACTCGCGACAGCGCAGGCCTTTAACCGCTGACATCAGTAGTGCTGCCTCCCTTTGGGCGTCCGGGGTGGCCGTCCGCTTGATGAATGTTGACCAGCCCTCATCGCCTCGGGAGTACCCGTGCTTGCCGATTGCCACGCGCTATTCGCATCGCAATCTACCTCTTATCTTGCGGCGTCCCGGCACATTGCCGAGCCGTCACGCCGCCGGAATTGGCACCGAGCAACGCACCGGACGGGCATCCGGGGGCGTTCTGGTTGCCGGGCTTCGCAGGGCCGTTCCCCTCCACCTCTCTGGATAAGAGCCTGGCATTCTTCAGTTGTGCGCCTGCATCCTAGCATCCGACGAGCGGCTACGTCAAACTGACCTGACCGCCGTTCTGCCACGGTGTCCCCCAGCTTTCGGCGGAAAACATTGGGGGATACCCCAACGCGAGCACAGGCAAGCTGGCACACCGGTTGGCATGGCAGCTGATCCCTCGCACTGGCTTTCTCCTCGCCACGCTGTTATCTCCTCGCTACGGCGCTGAGCGTGCGGCGCAACTCCTCGGCGATCAACGAAGCCTCCTCGTCGTGGCCGGTGCGAACGTGATAGGCCAGGTAGCCCATGCCAAGGCCAATCTTCGTCGCAGCCAAGCGCTGGGCAAAATCGGCGCCAAAGAACGTCGGGTCGCCGTAGCCGCGCAGCAAGGGCGCCAAATCCAGATTCGACGCCGCCAGGTCCCAGGTGGCAAGATCGACCAGAGGACTGCCGCCCTGGAATTCGCCGAAGTCGATCAAGCCGCTGACATTGGTTACCGCGTCCACCAGGATATGAGCGGGGTGGAAGTCGCCGTGCAACAGCACCGGTTGATGGCAGGGGAACTGCTCGCCATCGGCGCGAACGATCGCCAGCATGCAGTCGATCTCGTCGTCGAGGAAACCGGCTTCCCGCAACAAGGGCCGTTTGGCTGACCGTTCGCGCAGCGTGACCTCCAGCAGGCGTTCGTAGCTCTGGAAGTCCCAGCTTCCGTCATCGAGGCGGCGGTAGAAGCCGTCAACCCGCACAGCATGGACGCGACGCAGCAGCGTTCCGACCTGCTCCAGAATCGTAGCGACATCAATCGGCAAGAGGGCCGGCAATAGCTCAGCGAGTGAACGACCGGGCAAGCGCGTCTGCACCATCGTTTCGTGTTCCGCTCCTTCGAGAGTGATGATGCCCAACCAGCAAACTGCAGGTACCGTAGCCCCCCGCCTGGCGCGCCTGGTCGATCACCAAGGCTTCCTGGTGAAAGGAGACGTCGCCGTGCTGACGGATACGCACCACGAAGGATTGCCGCTCTGCCGTTTCGACGATGTACACCTCGTTGTCGTAGCCGCGTTGCATTTGCTCTCGCCGGACCGGCTGCGTTCCGGTAGCTCGTGCGACAAGGTCAATGACGATCTGCTCGGACGTGCGATAGGCGGCGTGGCGCTGGCGAAGCGCGTCTGTGCTGATCGAGCGGCCTCCTTCGTCACCGTGCGTGTCATCGCGACCAGCGCCGCCAGCGTTGTCGCGCGAGACGCTCCCGGGAACTATACTGCCCTTCCATGAGCAATGACGGCGGGGACACGCAGAACCAGCAACCTGATAGACGGGCGCCCGGTATGTCTTCGATCCGTCTGCGCCGTCTGGTGGACTGGTGGACTGATGACCCGGCCAACCCGGGCCGCGCCACCCTCGCCAACCCTTTCGTCCAGCAACTCGTCACCGCAATCGCGCCTGACGGCAGGGCCACCGACCTGGGCGGCACGATGAGCCTCAACGTCCGGATCGATCCTGCCGGTTTGGTGCTGCGCGTCCACGAGCCGTTCGAGTCCCGGAGCCGGCTCCTTGCCGTCCAGGCGGTGCGGCGCCAACTGGCCAGCCAGGGGCTGGTCGTGCCAGTGGCGCTGGAACACGGTGGGTCCCCGCTGTTCCGCTGTGGCGGCGACCGCTGGGCCGAACTGGAGACCTACCTGCCGAACGAGAAACCCGCGCCGACGCCCGTCTCCTACTTGTGGCTGTTCGGCGCGATGGGCCGCTTGCACCGCGCGTTCGCCGCTATCGACGTAGCGGTACCGCGCCCGTTGATTGCTACCTACGCGCCGCCCGGCTCCCTCCGGCGCTGGCTGGCGATCACCGAGTCGGCCGTCAAAGACGACGTTGCGGCGCTGGAGATCGTCCAATACAGTCATCGCTTGCTCCGGCTACTGCAGGAACGGTGGGTCCGGGCGACGCGACTGCCTCGGCAACTCGTCCACGGCGACGTGCGACTAGGCAATATCTGTCGAAGTCCAGAGGATAAAACGATCTACCTGGACTTCGGCTTCCTTGCCGTCCGGCCCCGGATTCACGACCTTGCCTATTCGCTGGCGTTCATGCTGCTTGCGCTCCACGGCAGCCGCGACCCGGCCCAGTTCGCCTGGTCGAGCGTTGCGCAGGTTGTGGAGGAGTATGAGTCCACTGCGGTTTCGCCGCTCACGATGATAGAGAGAGCAGCGCTGCCAGCCTACACCGCTGCCGTGCCAATGTACTTCGCGGCGACTGCCGGCCTCGCCAACGAACCGACCAATGCCGCCAACGGTCGGTTGCGTGAGCGTCTGCCCTTCCTTCGTTTGAGCGAGTGGATTCTGGCGCATCCGCAGGCGATGCTTGGCGATTGACGCGCAGGGCGGCTGGCGCGGGCGCGAGCCGCGGGCGGTTCATTGAGCCAGACAATACCACAGGAAAGGGGACCATCCGCCGGTACATCGCAGGAGTGTGGTCTCGCGGTGACGGCCTCGCCTGGCGGCTAGACCGGCTGGGGTACTGGCTTGACCAGCAGCGGTAGACCAAAACGCTCGCGTTCCGCGGCATCTTGCAACAGTTCTTGGGCAGCATCTACTCCGTAGGCGGCAACAAGATCTTCCACGGTGCCGACAGACACCCGATCACTCATCTGCGCGCCGCGTTCATCGTCATAGGTCCACTCGGCATCTTTGCGACCATAGCCACGGTCACGCATGATGGCCCGAATCCCCTGCTCGCGTTCGGCGTCAGTCACGCTCTGGAGCATGCATCCACAGCTTTCGTACGAAAAGGTCGTCCAGTGCCTGCGCCACAGACTCGAATTCTACCACGTCCCAGTGTTCGGCGAGCGGATTGTCCAGCGTGCCCGAGGCAGCACGACTGTGCTTCAGTTCAGCGGCGATCTGGTGTTCTGGATGATGTTGGGCAACATATTGGGCGTATGATCGAGCGAACAGCTCGGCTGGCTCCAGCAGGTACGCTGCGCGCTTCTGCTGAATCGGTAAGCGTGTCTCACGGCGGCTGACCAGCACGGTCACGCGCCCTGAATGCAGCGCCTGCCTCAAGCCAAGTACCGTGGGCGTGTGCTCCACCGCACCGCGCCAGGCACGCAGAGTGGGGTGGTCCGCTTCAGACGCATACTCCCCGCGTTTGCCCAATGCCAGATGGTCCAGGACGTGCCCGATTTCGTGGGCTGTCGAAAGATGTGGCTCGACGGCTCTCCGCGAGACCAGGATCCTTTTCGGAAGATTCGTTCGCGGATCGGTCTCATACACGGCGTCACGCCTGGGCAACGACGCGACGGACTGCACCAGAATATCCGGCAGAAAGCCATCGCCATGCACGCGGTCGATTAAGCGGGTTGTCTCAGCAACAAAAGCCGGAGCGGATTCGGCGGGATGCACATGCATGCTGACTGGCTCGCCGCGCGGTGCCGCCCTTTCCATGGAGCTTGTCCTATCAACCTTTGCTAGCGTCCGCCGTCAGCCTCGCCGTCCAAAACGCTCGGTTGCCAGGGATGATACAGCGCGGCGACCACCGTTCACACTGCATCTGCCGTCATGCGGCGGCCAGTCGCTGCTGCTGTACGGCGTCGCCTGGCAGGCGCTCTCCGTCCTCTGGTTGCTGCTCTCCCCGGTGCGCACGTTGCGGCAGACGCCGCTCGTCGGCCCGGCGGCGGCATGAGCGGGCTATGTTCGTGCTGCGGCTGGCGGCGGGGAAGATCGCGGAAGACGCGGGCGCGCTGCCGAGCGATTGGCTAGGATACGACAGACCGCAACCGCGAAGGGAGGCGGGCGATGCCGGATGTCGTCGTGGCTTCACTTCAGGGACTGGGGCCAGATGCACGGCTACTGGCGGAGTCATGCGATTCCGATAGCCAGGCCTCCAGCAGATCGATGAACTGCTGAGCGTGGGTGTAGATGAGCATATGTCCGGCGCCCTGGATCTCGCGGAGCTCGGCTCCCTTGATGCCTCGGGCCAGCACCTGCGCGTGCCAGCCGGGCACAGCACGGTCTTGGGAGCCACAGACGATCAGCGTCGGCTGGCGGATCTGGTCAAGCCAGGATCGGCTGTCGAAGACCGTCATCGCCTGGTAGGCCGCGAGCATCTGGTGCTTGCGAGTCGCGGCCAGAAGTCGTCGGAGCAGGCGTACCTGAGCGAGTGCCATGGGGGCGCCGCCGAACAGACTGGGTCGGATAACGAGTCGGGCCAGAGCAGCCGGACCGATCAAGCGGATCAGGTAAGGGGTCAGCCGAGCATCAAGCCGCTCGCGGGGCGAAGCTAGGTTGTAGGCATAGGTGCACACGAGCACCAGTCGACGAATACGAGTCGGGTACCGCCACGCGAGTTGTTGGGCGATGGTTCCGCCCTGCGAGACCCCGAGGACGTCCGCCGATGCCAGCCCCTGCGTCTGCAGCAGACCCGCCACGTCCGCCGCGAGCTGCTCGACCGTGTAGGGGCCCGGCAGCTGAGCGCTCTGCCCCATGCCCCGGAGGTCAGGGATCAGCAGTTGATGGTGTGCCGCGAGTTGGTCCCAAATCGGCTGGAACATCTCGCCTGAGGCCCCGAGACCGTGCAGCAGGACCAGGGCTGGCCCCTCCCCGACGAGCCGGAAAGAGAGGGGCTCAACGCTGGTGCGCATGGCCGTCGCCTCCTGATTGTAGGCCACCGGGCCCGGCCGCAGCGTGGCTGATACGGTAGAGCCAACTAGAGTAGTGTAGTGAGTATAACCCAACAGATTGTTTCCGTCAAGGCGACCCGGCTCACGTTTTGGCATGTGCGCCACAAAGTTTCGCAGT